>NZ_JACSWB010000170.1 GCF_016888135.1 Leptolyngbya sp. CCY15150 | reverse complement strand
CAGAAATTCGAGGTGGATATTGCCGTTGATAACAATAACTAAAGGCATTGAGATAGCGGCTACGTTGTTGTGCAAACTTTATGTCTAGGGAAGTATTCGGAGACGGCGGTGCGAACAGCTCTTCTTCACTGTGAGTCAAGGAACCCACCCCAATAATAATATCTTGACTGCCGGTTGATAAGCGCACCGGAGTTTGCTGTGCCGTCGGACGAGTTGGACAAATCTGTTCCTGAACCGAGCGAGCTGTATTTCTTCGAACATATTTATAAAGGTGATCCATTTCGATCAACCCTTCTGGATTCGCTGCTTTTCCCTTTAGTCCCTCCACTAAATAATGGGTGAAAATCCCCCCCAATCCTGACACTTCCCAGGATTGCTGTCCTTCTTCACAGGACAGTAGCGCGAAAAAATCCTTGCCCGTGCTGCTCGCATATTGATTGAGATTTTCCGTGAGCTTTTGCCCAATGCCTGGATTAACCTCCAGACCATCGTCATGATTATCGCCTAGGGGAGGGTCTTGATCCAATCGCTCCAATCCGGCAGAACCTCGACTCCTTGCCCTAAATTGCCCAATCGTACTGCCACTATGACAAGCATCCATCACAACCACCTGACGGCTAGCCTTCGATGCATTGAGTTGACTGAGCAGATGACGAATTCCCAGACCTGTTTTCTGTAGGTTATCTGTTTGTGTGGTACTTAGGCAGAGATAGAGCTGATCATCCGACCCGATTTCTCCGTGACCAGAGAAATACATGAAAAGTGTATCCCTCGGCTTTACGGACTGGACAATAGTCGCGAGTTCTACTTCTACATCTTCCTTCGTAACAGGGCGATCGCCGCTTGCACCGTAGAGAGATCGAATTTCCGATGCCTTAAAGTCTTGAGTTGCTATTTTTAAAGCATCTTCCAGCTTTTGACAGTCAGACGCAGCGCAGGATAGAGGTTTCAATCGAGTATCTGTATAGGCATCAATCCCAATCAGCAGCATCCAGATGCGTGCCTTCCCCTCTTTCAGGAAATCTAGATATTCAGTTAGATCATCTCTCATAGCCCTCTGCACCTCAATACTACAACCTAAAACCCTGAAGACGGTCTTTTATCATCCTAAAAACGTTGTTATGAGCTTAGAGTAGCTCGGAACTACATCCATGTAACGGCATTGACCCAGTGTTCAACTTCCTTGCATTTGCTTAACAGGCCGTCTCTTCAATGTTGCCCGGATCCACATCGACGGGCATCAGATAGTCGTGACCTTCATGCAGTTTGCCATGGTCGGCAAAGAAAAACCAGACATTGTCTCTCGCCTCCAAAAACGGCTTCTGAAACTGCTCTCGGAAAAAGCGCCTGAGGTTTGCATAGGTGGGCAGCGATCTCATCTCTCCCCGAGGCGTCTCGATGGGCGGCGAATCATCGGCAAAGTAGAACACCTGCTCAAACTTGACCGTGGGGAGAAAAAAATCTCGCACGGCCGCATCCTGCACCGCATACTGAAGCGGCTGGAGGTTTTAGTATTCATTAATCCCAATGCAGATAGCCCAATTTTTACTCATTGTCCACATCTACAAGTCTGCCTGTTGCTACCAAACCAACCTTGTTCGTAGAGTGTTGCTTCGAGGATGGATCATCTCTTGAACATTAGTAGAATGAGCACTTACTGCTAAATACTCAACTATCAACGTCGTTACGATATAGTTCGAGCCAATGGCTTTTGTGAGTGGTAACCATTCACTCCCCCCTGGCTAAACCGCTACAACCGTTAATTTCTTGTTCAAAAGTAGGGGGTGCGAAAGATTGTAAGTCATCCCCACCACATTCTGGCAGTTTTCTGAGGGATTGCAAAGCGCTACTTGAAGGTTTCCCACTAATTGGGCTGCCATCTAGGCCTCCATGGCCTATTTGCGATGAAACCCAGTTGCCATAAGCACATTTGATGTCAGTATTCTATTTCCGCCGTTTGAAGCTTTAGATCTCGCTTCAACTCCTGCCGAATCAAGGCAAACCGCTGCACATCTGCCTGGGTCAACCAGGACTCAATCTCGTAGAGTGTCTGTCCATTATCTCGCTGAGTGCGCAACGTCAGAATCGTCTCCGGCAAGTGGTGAGCATCGCCCCTGAACTCGATATTTAGGTCGCGCCCCCGCTCCACAATCGTGTAAAACTGCTTGCCCTCGAAAACCCGCTGCCCCCGAACTTGGTCGCGGCAAAACCGCTCTAGGAGCAGCACCGCCGTCCCCGCAATTTGTTCCTGGGTCTGACGGTCAACGGGGATCGGTGTTCTGGGTCGTGGCGAGTTCACGTCAAGTCATTGATGAAAGGATTCAGCCCCGCCATGATAGCGGCATCATCACCCAAGAACTCTCGCAGCGGCTGATCCACCGGCCCTGAATCAGTCAGAGTTGTGACGGGTTCTGTTGGGATAGATGCCATGGAGCCCTTGGTTGATGGTGACTGGCGTGGATGTGGCTCGCCCCCTGGGATCGCTACCCTAGGGAGCATGACCGGAGCATGGAGGGCCTCTAACTCCGGCAGGAACTGTTCCTTGATTTCTAAAATCTGGGATGTCAACTGCTGAATTGATCGCATCGCCTGCCGTCGAATTTCATCCTGGGGAGCCTGAACTGCTGCCATCGCGTACGGCCCATAGCAACCATTCAGCGCCGATCGCATTCGGGCATGGAGGTCATGGCGCGATCGCCCCCGGCAATAACCAATCACCGCCACATCTAGTTCATCCCGACTGGAGTATTGAATTCGGGCTTTCGTTTCTGACATTTGGGTCATGTTTCTGAGTCCTTATCTCTGGTGGCTTGGCTTGGCGCTGTACATAAACGTTTTGAATAACCCATAGACATCGGCCCAGCGGACGCTGGTGATCAGGTCAGGTTCAGCCGTGCCATCCTGATTCCGCAGCACGTCGGTGATCTCCTGTCGCAGGGTCTCAGCCCAGGTGATTTGTTGAGCGAGTCCGCGCTGGTCAAAAAACTGCTCCAGCTCTGGGCGAATGACATAGGCAGCACCGCCGCCCACAATCACCTCCACCTCCGCCGAGGGCAGCCACTCTACCAGAAATTGATGCACCCGCTCTAGATAAAACTCTCGGGCATAGCTACAGACCTTCGCCAAGTCGAGGGCTTCCTTGCGTCCTGGGACGTGAAAGGTAGGGTGCCCCTGCAACACCGCTTCCAGCAGAGCCGGATCATCCGGGGCGACACCCGGCAGTTCAGTGGCACACTGCTTCAGGTATTCCACAAACCCTGGCCCCTGGGAGGTGCTGTTGGTTTCCTGGGGCGTGCTGCCCTTCTCGAAGGTGAGGATGGAGAGATTGCGGTGACCAAACATCAGGACGACGACGGTGGAGTCTCGAATTCCCACCCCAGATCTGGCTAACTGCAACCCCTTAGCCAGGTAAAGCCCAGCCCCTTCTGGCTGCATCTCGATACGCTCTAGCTGTCCAGACAAAGACCGGCCCCGAAAGTTGAAGTCGGCGATCGCCCCCAGAATCTGGGTCTTCAACTCCTTACGGTCTTGCCAGTATTCCTCCAGCGGCAGCAGCAGACCCAATTGAGCGGTGAACTCACAATGTGAGCTATCGGAGTCCTTAGCTGCCAGAGTTTTCTCAGCGATCGCACCCAGGGTAGCCAAGATCTTGTAGACAGCGCGATCGCGTTTGGGTAGAGCCAGACCCGAGTCACCTTTTTGAGCGATCGCTAACGCCCCAATGGCATAGGCACTATGGCCCACCATCACATAGGCACTGTCCTCCGGTTCCTGGCTAGTTAGCCCGCCTAGCATCAATCGGTCGAGGCGCGAGGGGTTCAGGCGAGCCACTTGCGGGTCGAGGTGCAGCAGGTAGGGCTGGTTCTGCCAGTAGAGGCACTTGGTGGCAGAGCTGCCCATGTCGATATAAGTCTGGATCATTTGGGTCATAGTTTGAATGCCAATGACAATATTGAATCAACATCTTGAAGTTGCAAGAATGCTTCTCAGTTTGTGGATAGATATCTGTATTCTGAATCGCTAGCTTTATTCACGACTTAATAACGACTAAATTGTTATCTTCAGCAATGTTCATCATCGTTTTGATAGCTGGTGAATTTTATTCACGACTTATTCACGACTTTTCTATTTAGCCTTTGGTAAAGCCTTAGAGTCACTGAGTCATAAACGACTTGATCACGGCTTATTCACGACGTGCCGGTTAATATCTTCCATGAGGGACGAGAATTCATCATCTAGGTGATGAATAAAAACAAACTTTGCAGCTTGCCAGGCTGAGCAAACGTAATATTGTCTGTGGGCTAAAACAGAGATACTTGCTCCCTATCCCCTTGCACAAAATGCTCTGACAGCAGCCTGATGGGCTGCCCTTGGGGGCTACGCCACTCCACTGCGTTTCGTTGCTCCGCGTTCCACACACCACGCCCAGCCCTGGGCAGGGGATTGCTGAAACCCAGCATTATCAGAAGTTCCAGATATGGGAGCCAGTGTTTAATCATGGACGACTCACTAACGAATTCACGGAAAAGCTCATGGGTAAAGGATTTAGCGTCTCGCTGCCCCTCGAAGAGGCGGCAATGGTCGAGAAAGAGGCTAATCGGCTGGGTCTACCTGCCGCCAGCATTATTCGCCTGATGATGCGCGATGGTCAGCAGCGCCGCGACCTGGAACGGCAGGTGGATGACCTGAAGGCTCGGATGGAGTTGCTGCAAGTGCAGTTTCAGGGGCTCCAGATTTTGCTGGAGACCATCGCCCTAGAGCAGGCCAATGCCCGAGGGCCGCAGGCGCTGGAAAATCGCAAGGCGCTGATTCAGGAAATCCGCAAGCGCCAGGGTTTGGTGGAAGGCTAGGAGGTCAGCCATGCTCAGCCTAACGGTGATCAGCGCCAACCAGGGCGAAACCTACTACACCGCCGAGAACTACTACACCAGCGAAGAGAACCAGGCCCATTCAAGCTGGTGGGGCCTGGGGGCCAAGGGCCTGGGGCTAGCGGGCCAGGTGCAGGGAGGCGACTTCAAAAACCTGCTCCATGGTTCCCATCCTCAGGGGCACCAAACCCTATCGGGTCGAAAGATCGACCCAGAGCGCCATCGAGCCGGGTTGGATTTGACCTTTAGTGTGCCCAAGAGTATCAGCCTGGCGGCCCTGGTCGGCGGCAATGAAGCGATCGAGCAGGCCCATCGCACAGCGGTTGTGCGAACTCTGGCCATCATCGAGGAGCGCTATGCCCAAACGCGGGTACGGACGCCGGAGGGGCGGAAAGCCATTAGCACCGGCAACCTGATCGTCGCCCAGTTCCACCACGACACCTCCCGCAAGAAGGATCCGCAGCTGCACACCCATTGTGTGGTGATCAATGCCACGCAGCTAGATAATGACCGCTGGCAGTCGATCCACAACGACATTCTCTTCAAGCAGCAAAAGCTGTTGGGGATGATGTACCAGAACGAGCTGGCGGTGGAGGTGCAGAGATTAGGATATGCCATCGAGCCCAGGGCAAATGGTCAGTTTGAACTCCGGGGATATCGACCTGACGACCTCCAGACTTTCTCCAAGCGGCGGGAGCAGATTTTGGCGGCGGTGGATGAGGACGCGACGGCCCAGGAGCGAGAGCTGGCCACCCTGATGACCCGTGCGCCCAAGGGGAAAGAAATCCCTAGAGAAGAGCTACGAATCTACTGGCAGCAGCAGGCCCAGGCGCTGAATCTGGAGCACCCTCAACCCCAGCTAATCGATTGGCAGAGCCAGCCGAAGCAGGCTACCCAAGCTGGGCTCACCCACTGCGCTGAGCGAGAGGCGGTGTTCCAGCGCGAGCAGGTAGAGCGCTTTGCCCTAGAGAACCATCTGGGGCAGCAGTACTTTGATGAGGTGCAGCAAACCTTGGATACCGATCCAGAAGTGATTCACACCCATGACCAGAGGCTGACCACTCAGACGGCGGTACTGCGGGAGCTGGAGACTATTCGCACGGTGCTGGATGGGCGAGGGGATGTGGGAGCTATTGCCGCTCCGATACTGGTAGAAGCACATCTGCGTGATCAGGAGCTGACCGAGGGCCAGGTGCAGGGGGTGATGTTGGCCTCTACAAGCCGCGATCGCTTCATTGCTTGGCAGGGAGTGGCTGGGGCGGGGAAAAGCTACGCCCTAAACCAGTTTCGCCAAATTGCCGAGTCTCAGGGCTACACTGTCCGAGGCTTTGCCCCCAGTGCGGAGGCGGCGAAATCCTTGGGCGACTCGGCCCAGATTCAGCCGGTGGAAACGGTGGCGGCGTTGCTCTGTGCTCAACCGGCGGAGCCCAACCCAGCTCAGCCTGAGGTCTGGGTGATAGATGAGGCCGGGCTCTTGAGTGCCAAGGATGCGCTGGCCCTGGTGACCAAAGCCCAGACACAGCAGACCCGAGTGGTTTTGGTGGGAGATACCCGGCAGCTGTCGGCGGTGGAGGCAGGGAACCCGTTTAAGAGTTTGCAGCAGGCGGGGATGGCGACAGCCTACCTTACCCAGTCCTTGCGGCAGAAAAACCAGCAGATCAAGGCGGGGGTTGACTTGATTGCTGCCGGGGAGATTGCGGCGGGAGTGCGGCAGTTGAAGCCCTACATTCAGCAGGTGAGTAGTCAAGAGGCAAGGGCAGAGGCGATCGCCCGCGACTATCTTGCCCTGACCCCTGACGAGCGAAAGAAGACCCTACTGCTGGCTGGCACCAACCAAGAACGGCTTGCGATTACCCAACTGGTACGAGAGGGCCTAAAGACAGAAGGAACTCTGGGCCAGAGCCTGACGATGAAGCGGCTGAAGGCGAGAGATTTGACGGAGACCCAGGCGAGCTATGCCCACCATTTTCAGCCGGGGCATGTGCTGATTCCCCAGGCCAGCTACAAGCGACTGGGGTTGGAGAAGGGGCAGCGCTATGAGGTGCTGGCGACGGATAGCCACAGCAATGGGCTGATGCTGCGGGGACAATCGGGGGTGGCGTTGCAGATGGATCCAACTCAGATCCGGCGGAAGTCGGTGTATGAGGTGGAGGAGATGGAGATTGCGGTGGGCGATCGCCTGCGGTGGACGCGCAATGATCATACTCTGGGGCGGCGCAATGGCCAGGAGTTTGAGGTGGTGGGTTTGGAAGATGGACAGGTGCTAATTCGCTGGGGCCAGAAGGAGGTGGGATGCTTCGAGAGTTCGGAGCTGGCGCATCTGGACTATGCGCTGGTCAGCACGACCCATGCGGCCCAGGGCAAGTCGGCGGAGCGGGTGATTGGGGCGCTGGATCGCTATGTGGGGCGGGAGAGCTTTTATGTGGCAGTGAGCCGGGTGAAGCAAGAACTGCGGCTGTATGCGTCGGAGGATCTGGAGCGGCTGATTGAGCGGGTGGAGCGATCTAGGGCGAAGGAAAACCCTAGTGATAGTCGGCTTTCAGAAATTAAGCTGGAGCTCAGCGTTCAGATATCAGGCTCGTCACCAGAGAAGCATTTAGTCCAGAAAACGACAAGCCAAGTTGATTTAGAGCTCTAGCTCTAGAACATTTTGACTGGTTTGTGTACTTCATTAGGGTTTGTCCCAATAATCAATGCATGTATCAGTCATTGGCTACGCCTTTTTTCCTTCTCACCAGAAAGCATACCTGACGAGTTGGTACTTCTAGCACCAGTCTTGTAGTCGGTAGACGGGATACAGTTAATCAAAGAGTCACAGCTATCTATCTGGGAAAACAGGCAGTTAAAGACTGTGATGAGCCCAAAAGGCAGATGGTTTATAGTATGCAGTATATTTTCCCTATGGCTATGTCTAAAATCTTGATTCTGGCAGCAAACCCCAAAACTACCTCTCACCTGCGCCTAGATGAAGAATTGCGCGATATCCAAGAAGGACTGCGACGTGCCCACCATCGGGATCGCTTTACTCTAGCTCAACGATTAGCCGCCCGTCCCCGCGATATCCAACGTGCCATGCTGGATGAAACCCCGCAGATTGTACACTTTTCTGGACACGGAGAGGGCGAAGAAGGGTTGGTTTTTGAGGATGAGGTTGGACAGGTCAGGCTAGTATCCGGTGAGGCTTTAGCAAAACTATTCTCTATATTTGCCAATGCAGACGAATTTCCTGAGCCGATTCACTGTGTTGTACTCAATGGCTGTTATTCCCAAATCCAAGCTAAAGTCATTGCTGAGTATGTTCCTTACGTGATCGGCATGAGCCGTAGCATTGGAGATCGCGCCGCCATCGAGTTTGCTGTGGGCTTCTACGATGCGTTAGGGGCTGGACGTTCTGTAGAGTTTGCCTTTGACTTGGGCTGTGCTGCCATCGAACTGGCAGGCAAATCCGAATCCGCCATCCCCATTCTACTCAAACGCTCTACTCCCTTTCCCCTTTCTTTTGGAACACCCCGCAAGCGGGAAGACACTATCGAATCTAGGTTCCATTCCCCTCTTCCCTCATTATCCCCATCCCCCGTCCCCCAAACTCGCACTGAACTTTATCAATTCCTCCTCGCCCTTCCCACTCCCCAATTTGAAGCGGTTTTATATGCCCTCAACCCACCAAGGGGTAATATCTCGCCCGCCAGTGCCCCTCAAGGTCAACGGATACCCGAATTATTGAACTGGTTAGAAAGTCCCATAGGCCCAGGGCTAGAATCGCTGCAAAAAGCCATCGAACCAGTCCTTAAACCCTCACCACCCCTTTTAGACATTGATGATCCACGTCTAAAGGGGCCAGCCCGACGGCACCTTCTCCAATGGGGCTTAAAGCGGGGTGCTGTGGTGGCGATCGCAGTCACCATTGCAAGAATTTTGGGTGGTTTTGAATTTTTGGAGTTGAAAGCTTACGACCACGTACTTACCGCCAGAATGCCGGAGCCGATCAGTGATCGCATCATTGTTGTAGAAGTCACTCCGGAAGATGTAGAAACCCAACCTCCTAATAAACCTAGGACGCTAGCCGATGATGTCAATGACGAAGTGCTTATTAATGCAATCAACCAACTACAGGAATATGGTGCACAGATAATTGGCGTTGACTGGTATTTGCCACCAGATTTGGAAACCTGGACTGAACCAGCCTTAGCAGCGTTCCAATCACCAGTCAACAGCAATCTGAATTTAGACCCACTTACTCAGGCTAACCCTGCACCACCAGCCATCATCTATGGACTGTGCAATCAACCCTACTACAGTTCTACTAAAGAATGGCAAGACTCAGTACCACCGCCATCTGCCGAGGTTATTCCCCCAGAGCTTGTTGGCTTTAGCAACTTTGCAGTCGATACCGATAGGGTAATGCGCCGCCATTTAGTCGGTAATGGTTTGCCTGAATTTGAAAAGGCGACCTCTGCATGTCAAGCAGAGGTCGCCTTTAACGCCTTGATTGCGCTCCACTATCTCAACGGTGAACCTGCAACCATCGAGCCAGTCATTCAAGATGATATTGAAGCTGCTCAGACAGACAGCCAGGTAACAAGAAGCCAACCAATCACCCTTACTGACCTACCGGATATCTTTGATCCAACTCTCATCGAGCGTATTAACGCTTACATGTACGGCGGATATTCTGCTATCGATCCAGGAGCCTTTGAGCTGATGCTCAACTATCGAGAACCAGCAGGCAACAATTTGCGGGCAGCATTCACTCATGTTTCTATCGCGGATTTACAGCCTGATGTGGAGCAGCCAAGTACTTTTACAGAGCAATTCGAAGACAAAATAGTTCTGATTGGTCTCACCGATGAAGACCGCGCCAGCGATAAATTTTTGACTCCTTACGGCGTTACTGTTTCTGGCGTGACGCTGCATGCTCATATGGTTGATCAACTCATTAGTCTTTTTCTGGGAGAACGGCGGCAAATTTGGGTGTGGCCTCAGTGGGGGGAGTGGCTCTGGATAGCGGGCTGGGCGATCGCGGGAGCGTTGCTAGGAACTGTTGGGCGAGAGCACCCTCGATGGCTAGTCACTTCCTTAATAGGGGGAGGACTATTAATTTATATAGTTTGCCGACTCACTATGGGGTTAGCTGCAGGATGGATTCCGATGATTCCTCCCATGGTGTCTTTTATTTTGTCTAACGGAATAGTGGTTTATACTGACCTCAGGCTTCGAGACCCATTCGTAGAACCAGCAAAGTCCAATCGACGAGGCACTAATCCATGATGAGTCGTACGCGGTTGATTTTTCCAATCTTAGTTTTGCTTGGATTGATGTTGGCGATATCTCCTACGATGGCCAGTCCTGATTTTTCTTCACCACCCTTATATGCTCAGTCTGACAGTCAAGAAGGGTTTTGGAGTGATCTGTGGCGACGGCTAACTTCTCGACCCAGCCCCACAGCCACTAGCGGTTCTACTAGCCAAGGCGGGGCTAATCATGATCGCTGCCTCTATACAACCGAAGAGTTGCTCGCCATTGTGCCCGTCTCAACGGAAACCGGCATTCCCTATCTGGAACCTGTACTATCTGGCTACCCCACTTGGTGGTTCTATGTACCCTACGAAGGTAATGGCCGGTTGCAGGCAGAGTTTGTGCTGATCGACGACGACGAGATTATCCTATACGAACATAAAACCTTGGTACCATCGACCTCAGGATTAATGCCTATCTCTTGGAATGAGGATCAACCACCTCTCACGCCAGGGCAACGCTACCGTTGGGTTTTCTCTATTCTTTGTAATCCTGGGAATCGTTCGGGTGACGCTACTGTTAATGGTTGGATTCAGCGCGTCACTGCAGACGAAGCCGCCGCACTAAGGGATGATCTAAACGATACTCAGCCCACCTACTTAGCGTTGGTAGACTCCCTTTACTGGTTTGACCTGCTAGCGGAGGTAAATACTCTCAAAACATCAGACCCACAGCAGTTTGCCCCACTATGGGATTCGCTTTTATGTCAGGTTTATGCCCAGTCCGATCGTCTCACTAACCTGTCGGACAACTGCCCTGGCTTATTTACCCCTTCCCTACCAGAACCCAATTAACGCTCTTTCCAATCTCCTTGTAGATCATCTGTCTCTGTTGTTCAGACTATTATGACCAAACCACTGCCCAAGCCCCCATCTCGTCGCTCAAGTTCACTATGGCTCAGAGCCTGCGGAGTACTACTGTCTCTGTTAGTCTGTTGCTATTTACTCGCCGACGTGGCACAAGCCTTTAACCCTGTTCCACAGCGAACCATTCAGTCTTATTCCCATACTGGGCCGTCCCTGCTCAATCACACTAATTCCCAAACCCTGGCTCTTACAACTCAAGGTCGCCTAAGCCCCACTCTTTCCAACGGTCTAGAGGGCAGAGGGCTCGATCAAGACAGTCAACTGTTTACCCAAGATAAACAAGGCATCCCAACTGGAGGTGAGGGCGAAACCACCGAAACGAATTCAGAGACTCCGGTGTTAGTTGCTGAGGTGGTCATAGCAACCTCCAACGGGGAATTGCCTTCCGAACTAAGGGATTCAATCTATGAGGTCGTGCAAACCCAGCCAGGTCAAACTTCTACCCGTTCCCAGCTACAAAACGACATCAACGCCATTTTTGAAACCGGATGGTTTTCTAACGTGCGCGCCGTACCATCCGATACACCTCTGGGGGTTCGGGTGACCTACGAAGTCACCCCCAACCCAGTGCTGCGATCGGTGCAGGCCCCTGGCACCCAGGTGCTGCCTCCTGAACAAATCGATGAAATCTTTGGCGATCAGTATGGCACGACCCTCAACCTACGCCGTTTGGACGGCGGCATTCGCAGACTCAATGAGTGGTATCAAGCCGAAGGCTACATTCTGGCTCAGGTTGTAGATGCACCGGATGTCAGTAGCAACGGTGTCGTTATCCTAGATATTGCCGAAGGGGTGATTGAAGATATTCGGGTGCAGTTTATTGACGAAACGGGTGAAACCGTTGATGAAGATGGTGAGCCGATTACGGGCAGAACCCGCGACTTTATCGTCACCCGAGAGCTAGAGGCCCAGCCCGGTGATGTTTTCAACCAAAACCAAATCTCCCAGGATCTACAGCGAGTCTTTAATCTTGGCATCTTCGATGATGTGCGGCTAGCGCTTGCCCCAGGCAATGATCCTCGTAAGGTCGATGTCATCATCAACTTGATTGAAGGAAACATGAAGTCATCTGCCCTAGGATTGGGTTGGAGTAGCTCATCTGGAGTCTGGCTAGCATCAGAATTTCAGGAAAATAATTTTTTGGGTCAGGGGCAAACAGCAGTACTTGATGCCCAACTTGGCTTACAATCAACGACATTCTCCGCATCACTGACAAGTGCTGGTAGTACAAATGGAAATCCATCTGTGCCAGCCAGTATGATTGATGCTGTAGAAGCGTTCCAGAGTGCAAAAAATCGAACATCAGATCGCGCTGAATTCTCTGTTGAGATTTCTAGCAATATAAACACAACCTCGATAGAGACATCCGAGAGTGCCCAAAGTCAACCACAGGAAAATATATTCTCCATTGAAAACTGGCAAAGGAGGCTTAGCACATTAGAAGAATTACTGAATCTATCTCGAATTGAACAAAATAAGCCATTGGAAGTCTTGACGCTTGCTAACTTAAGTAAAGTACTTTCTGTATTAAATGGTCTTCCGGACAATTCAGATGATTTATCTGAATTGGTAGCGGAAAATAATGAAGTAGCTCTCTCCATTTTGCAAGACCTAAAAAGCCCTGGACTAGAAGCATACTTTCTACTAAATCAGTCTGCACTTACCAGAAGACAAAGTGAACCTCAAAAAGCCCTAAAGAACTATATAAAATCCTTGAGTCTATTAAGAAGTAATCAATCTCAGTTAAGTTTGGCAGATTTAATGGGTCAGGATTTTCTTGCCGCTCTATCGGATGAGTGGCAGCTTGATCAACCTAGAGCTGAGGCAGCTGACGTGAGTCCTATTTTGGAAGCCGTTAGGATCGGGCTCTTACTAGATACAATTTTCACTTACAGTGTTCTTGGTGACTATCAGGCAGGCATCTATGTAGCTAATTCTCAAGAGCTGAAAAGACCTGCTCAATACTTATCAAGCTCTTTCAGCAATTTCTTGAGCAATCCAGAAGAAATTAGAAGAGTTCTAGGTCTAAATGAGACGAGTTTGAATCTTCAATCAGATTCATCTTTTGTCGAATTGCTTGGAAATTGGTTTATTCCCGATGGTGTTCAATTAGCGCGTAGAGTCGCAAACACTATACTTCAGTCCATTCCAGAATCTTATCGGCTTCAGGCGTCTAGGCTTCTTTTCTTTGACTTCAACGAGTTATCGACTGCTGCCAACTATGAAGCTGAGCTTGACGCTTTAGAAATCCTTGTTCGAAAACAAGCAAATGATCTCGTTTATCAATGTTTACTTTTCATTACAAGTGATCCCATACAAAATGAGGTTGCACAAGATGAGTTCTTTGATACTTTTCCAGAGATAGTTCCACTTCTGCAAGAAATCAACTCCATCTTACCTTCTGCATATTACGAAGAAACTCAGGAATGGAATCTAGAGGGTGTTGAAAGAATTATTGACATATCAATACCTGCCCTCCTCAATTTTTGGAATAAGGTAGAGCTGGAAAGTTTCGTTGAATTCGATTTCGGGGATGGGACTGAAAGAATAAGCGGAAATCAGCCAGAAGACATAGAAATTTTTGTTGAAAGCCTTGATATCTATCTGGAATATATCTTGGAGGGCATTATTTTGGGTCGTGTCTTGGATGAAGATACTCCTGAGTATCAGCAACAGCAGTTGGAGTTAGCTCAGACAGCTTTAGATAGATGGAATAATCAGACTAGGACAAGAGCATTTGAAGGTTTGGAGTGGATCAACGGTCTTTTCCTTAAAAATATTGCGGACTCCTATTTCAAGTTAGAAAATTTTTCAGCGGCAAGTGAGGCTTATAGTTCCGCTATTCCTATGCTTTATGAGGCTGAAGAATTTTATCGGTATCTTCAGGAAGGTAGTAATGACGTTACTAGTAGTGCTGTTCTTAGCTTTTTGAGTCGCTTTTTGCAAACAGCTGAAAATACTTTGAGTCCCGAACTAGTCGATGGATTTATAGTTAACTATCTGGTAGATTCTCAATTTACCGCCTCACTAAATTCTGCAGATGCGCATCTCTTTCTAGAGCAACCTGATGTAGCGAGGCAGCTATATGTGGATGCCCTGAATCTGAGCGAAAAAATTGGATCAAATCAGCTAGGAAGTTTAGTTTATCAGCAAACTGAACGAGCAGAGATTTTCTATGGCATTGCCCTGGCAGAATCAATGCTAGGAAACCAGGAAGATGCTAAAGCGGCCATCAGCGAGGCTATTCAGTCTAATGAGTTATCGTTCCCAAATGAATCATTGTCGGGCGGATCGGGAGTCGTCTCCTTGGGCTTTGAATATGGATATGGCATTCCGTACGAGGGGTCTATATCCGCTAATCTGAACTTTGAAGCTGAAAATCCTTGGCTGTCAGTTTCTGCCGATGACAAACCGTTGGCCGAACGTCGATGCGCAACAGTGACTCGGTATTTTGCTTGCAGGCAGAGATATTTTGATTTGTATATCAGTTTGCTCTTGCAACAGCACCAGGAGAATCCTAATGCTGGCTTCGATATCCTAGCGTTTGAGGCAAGTGAGCAAGCTAAGGCATTCAGTTTCGAACGACCGTCTATCAGTGATTCTACTCAAGATAGGTTTGCTCCTGCACAGTCTCTGCCTGATATCCAAGCGGCGATCGCAGATGACGATACGCTACTCTTACAGTTTTTCCTGGGGGAAAACGACAGCTATCTATGGTTATTGAACGGAGATGGTGATCTACAAACTCATGTCCTTCCGCCCCGTGCAGTGATCGAGGAAAAGGCTCAGGCGTTTTACGAGATGCTGACCTCCCCGATTGGGCGAGTTCGCCCAAAAGCCACTACCGAGATCGGTACGGAATTGAGCGATATGCTTTTTGCTCCAGTTGCCGACCAACTCGGAACCCAGCGCTTAGTTATTGTCGCAGATGGCTTCTTACAATACCTTCCTTTCAATGTTCTGCCCAACCCTAACCCCGACAATAGTCCTTCTGAATCTGCTCGTCTGGGTGAATATGGACAGATTCTCAATCCTCTCTTGCTCGATCACGAAATCATTCATCTTCCCTCTGCTTCAGCTTTGGTAGCGCTACGGCAAAATGCTCCTAATCGCCCTCAAGCGGACAAAGAATTGGCTTTCTTTGCCAATCCTGTCTTCAATCATCGGGATACCCGGGTGAATGAAGTCAAGGCTTTCGACTGGGCTGCGCCGATGGCTCCATCGGAATTATCTGAGGTTGAGGTTCTCTACAGCCAAATTCCAGCTACTGAGCAGGAGATCGATGCGGTTTTAGAATCTGATTGGATTCCCGCAGACCAGGTTCAAAAATTCTTTGGGTATGATGCTAGCCTTGAATCTGCGTTAGATCCGGCATTAGGTGACTTTCGCATTGTTCACTTTGCCTCCCACGGTATCTTTAATAGCAAAGCGCCAGAGCGATCGGGTGTTGTTTTGTCAGGGATTAATGAAGATGGGGTAGTACAGGCCGGGTTGTTATCGCCAACCTATGCGTTCAATGAAATGGACTTATCCGCTACAGAGTTGGTGGTCTTGAGTGGCTGCCGCACCGGACTCAGCCAAGGCCAGGTAGGACGAGAGGGCGTGACCGGACTCACTAACGGTCTGTTCGATGCCGGAGCTGAGCGCATCGTCTCCAGCCTCTGGAGCGTGCGCGACGATGCGACTCGCGAGCTGATGAACCGCTTCTATCGGCTCATGCTGGATCCTGATAGTCCGATGCGACCCGCTGAGGCGCTAACCGAAGCCCAGCGATCGATGTGGAACGAGCCCCGCTGGCAAACGCCTTATAACTGGGCTGCATTCACCTTACAAGGGGTTTGGGAATAACCGAGTGATCTCTTCTCATGGCGATAAATCTTCCACACATGGAGGTGAGGTAACTTTCGTAGCTCTATCCAATCGATAGCGATTTTGAATCCGTGACACTTCAGCGCAAAACCGACTCAGATCATCCCTAGTCAAGCATTCTGAAGTGACCGTATCCCCCTGAGCCTGCAAAATAACACCCCGGCCACGAGCCTGTACAGTCAGCTCATGCTCCTCAGCGACGATTCGATAAATGTGTCCCTGTACCCAAATTTTGGGCTCTACCACTGAGCCATCTCCAGCCACCTTCCCATACGTTAGCTGATAGGCATGAGCCAGAATTTCTCGGGACTGGCGAACGAATGTTTGAATCTGAGCCGTTGAGATTGCAGGATTATGGATTCCTGAAGCTTGGATGACAGCATTTTGCCTCTTTTGAAGCTTGCTTCTGGTTAGAACACGATGGTTCTCCCTAGCGGTAGCCTGGATAGACTGCCTGATACTGCTAGGACACAGCTCTTGATAGACTCCTCGGTCTAGTTTCCACACGCGCTTCCAAGCGCTAATCTCACCCCCAGCAAAAACCGCTGCCGGGGTGCAACTGCCTGGATCGACAATACTCTCCATAATCCGCTCCACCCGCTCAGCGTCAATTCCCAAAGCAGCCCCTGCTGCTCGCGTCAGTTCCTTGGTATTGCCGCTAATCGGCACTCGGTTCTGGGCAGCCCAGTTCTCCCAGCCATAGAACTCCCGCAGGGCATAGGTCAGCGAGTGCGATCGCGATTCTAATGGACTATCTCCATGCAGCACAGCCTGGGCCTTCGCTGTGGCTAGATCCTCCAGCCGCAAGACTCCCGGTTGAGCAGGCTGAGACTGGATTCGAGGTCGAAACTGGCGGGATTGGCTTTGCTCTCTTCGACCACTCACCGGGTACAGCCCGATCGCATCCAACCGCTCCACCCAAACCGGCGGTACCCCCTGCACATTGACATAGGCGTTCCCACTGGGGCCAACCGTCGGCGCGAGCACCGTGAAGCGCCCCTGCCCCAGAGCCTCCCCCATGTGTTGGCCACCCACCCCATCCAGCGAGAAGTTGGTAAACGTCTTTTCATGCACCCGCACCGCTAGCCGCCAGCCGCTGCTGTGGGTGCGCTCGGTAAACGTCTGCTGTAAGAGCGGGTATTGGCTGAGCCAATCGGAAATCCGCTGGTCACAGTCCTGCTGCGACTCAAACTGCTTCACATCCACATCGACCCAGACAATATTGTGCCAGCCACCTAGAGTGCCGATGCCATTATCGGGGTTGGCAAACCAGGTCTGAAGCTCAGCCTGAGTCGGCAACTGATTCTGGTAATAGGTATGCCGGATCAGATGGGGCATCCCACACTGATCAAGAAAACTGGGGTTCTTGCCGGTGAAGGCGGGCACCAGAGTCCCGTCCTTGTCGCGTTTTAGGCTGCCATCCCGGTTTCGGGCCGGGTAGCACATTGGGTCTTGGGCTGGGGCCACGGGTAGCGGCGGCAGCCCCTGCTCCCGGAGCCAGTCAAATGTGGCGCGAAGGGCTGGGTTCATCGACTTGTCCCGCTGGGGTTTGAACGATCCATTCCATGGGGTGGACAGCACCCGTGACCAACTCCAGGCGGTTGACTGTGATCTGCTGGTTCACCTGGGCATAGACCAACACCCCATCCCAAAACATCTCCAAGCGATCGGGTTCGCGCTCTGCCGTCCATTCCACATCGAGCTGCATTTCATCGCCCTCCACATGCACGGCCTTTTGCCCATCGCACAAAATCACGATGGACTGGGGGCGGTAGTCAGCGGGCAAGGGGGTAAGGGTCATCATCGTTCAAGTCCTCCTGATGTCGGGGTGGGAATACGGTCTGATTCTAGGCGCTGCACAAATCGCTGAAACCGCTGGCAGTCTTCAGCCGTTACCGCCGTGCGCTGAATCTCCCCCTGGGCCATCTCCAAAATGGTCTGGGGTTGAGGCGTCACTCGGCGGACGGTGAGTCGGTCAGCGGTCTGCTTCAGGTCGTACACCTTGCCGCGAAACTGGGTCTGCCCGATCACCGACAAGATTTTTTGGGAAGCTTGGGCCACATATTCGCCCCGCTGCTGCAACGCCTGATATTGGGCTAGATCTTGAGCCATTGCCTGCTGTAGGTTTGACGCGAGGTTAAAGCCGTTGCCATTGGCTTGTTTGGCTGAGAGGCCCAACTGCTTGATCTGTTCTAGGTGCAGCGGGTCGTGGCCTAAATCGCGGGCAGCTCGGTACCAGTCGCGTAGGGTCTCGACGGCTGAACGCGGCAACGGTTTGACTATAGTCTCCAGCGCTGGATCATCTGCTACTGCTTGCTCCTGCTGGGCGATCGCTGAAACAGTTGAGGCAGGTAAGGGTTGTGTTGGCGGATCTACATTCACCTCTGAGGATGGCGCAGTTGGTTGAGCTTCTCCCGCCGAGTCAATCCAGTCTGGATCGGTGGTCTGGTGTTCCCTATGTCCATTTTGGTTTTCCCCATTGAACTGGTCGAGGTCCAACAGGTTTTGTACCTGAAATTCAGGCTCCTCAGACGCTGATGCTGGGGTCTGGGGTTGAGGAATCGGCTCAACAGGAGCTTGTCCAGGTACTTCTAAAGTTGGTTCCGAGCGTTGATGGGGATGTACCGAGATCGCCCCTTCCCCATCTGCAATCACCACCTCCCCCTGCTGGGTCAGCCTGTCCAAATACTTGTGCAAACTCTCCACCGGAAACCCCGCCACCGGCACCCGCCCGAGTTCCTTCACCCCAGACTCCATGCTGGTACCAATCATCTCCAGATGCTCGATCAAGGGCCGAGCCCCCTCAAAAAACGCCTCATAGAACCGCTGATCTGGCGACTTGACCAGTGCGATCGCCTCGGGATACTGGTCTTTCACTTCCAGATACTGCCGCATATCACTCGGCATCCGCGATCGCTCATCCCCCGTTTCCTGTTCCACGGCGGGTGCTGCCTGGGCCTGTAGCTGAGCCTTAGCAGCTTCTGCAAAACCCTGCTGCACAATATTTTTCGAGAAAATCCGGGCAAAGGCGCGGTCGGGCAATCTTGACTCTCCACCTTGCAAACTCTGTACCGCCGTCTCCTTAAACTCAATGTGCCCCTGGCCCCGCACCTGAAATACCATCTCCGAGTCGATGAACATATCTCCATTCTGGGTAAGGTAATGGGTCAGGTACAGCTCATCCCTCTGTCGTTCCACCACCAGCGGAATAAAGGGCTCATTCTCGATCCGCAGGTGAAACTCCTGGGAAGTCATGACCTCCTGCTCAATCCCCGCATTCCTCAAAAATCGCAGAATCCGCTTTTCCAGCTGCCCCATTGGGGGCGGATTGGGCATAACTGGGGACGATTCGGCAGCTACAGGCACAGGTTTAGGCGTTGCTTGAGATGGCTCTCCCTGAACTTGATTCCCTACGGTTGAAATAACTGGCTGAGCAACAACCGGAGGTTTTGCCGCTTCCACCTTTTCCAGCGTCGGCAACGACACCCCCATCAACTGTCGCGCCACCTCCTTAAACTCAAACGCCGCCAGGGTGTAGTTCCGCTGATGCATCACCACCCCCAGCACCCGCTCCAGTCGCTCGGGTGGGATAACAACTTCCATGCGATCCGCTACGGAATAAAAATCCGACCCCGCCGCCGCAATCAAGTCTTCATCCAGGTAGTACCGCCCCCCAGCTTCCTTTGATTTTGGCGCTTGCAGAATAAACCCGTCCCCCGCCTGCTGCGGCTTCAACAAGAACAACTCATCCAGCGTCTTCACCGTTCCCCTCCGGTTAGTCAATTCCGTGAGGAATCGAAACACCTGCTGTGGCTCCTTCAAGGCCACCGGCTCCTTAGTCAGCTCCGACTCAATATCAAAGCCCTTGGGCATAATCAGCCCTTGGCAGACCTCACCCCGGTAGTCGGTATAGTTCACCAACTTACCGTTAGAGTATTTCTCGAAGGCCTTGATCAGGTTGCCGGTAAAGATTTGCCGGTTGACCCGTCCTGCTTCCTGTTGTTGATCAAACAGGGAATAGACGCTATTGCCAAACCAGTCCTCGGTCTGAACTGTGGCAGCGATCGCCCCCGATCGCCCGGTGTTGAACTTGGAGAAGGGCACCGTAATTTGCCGAGCTGAGTCTGCCACCAAAATCCTCAGCTTCCAGCGATTCGGTGCCGCCGGGCTCCCGGATCGCTTTTTGACATCTGCCCCCGCCACCACTCCATAGAGAATGGTCTTACTGGCAGGCGTCACCAGCCGCAGCGGTGTCCCCGGCACAAAAGTTTCCAGAACACCAGAGATATGCATGAGCTGCTGCTCGATGCGGTCATTGAGTTTCTCAATCGCTTTACTGTCTTGCTTTTGGGCTACTGCCGCCTGCCGGTAGCGGTTGGTCTGCACTTCCAACTCTGTAATTGTCGTCGCTACCTGCTGTCTCGCCTGCGCGGCTACAGCGTCCGGGTCGTGATCCTCCAACGACCTCACCTCCGCCACCCCCACCGATTCCCGCACCACATTGATCGCCTGAAGCTGGGTCAGCGGCTTGCTCTCACTCTTGGCCTCCACCAACTCCAAATACACCGGCCCCGTGAACTCGCTGGCCGTCTCACTGTCATCGGCCATCACCTCCATCCGCGCCAAGGGACGAGCATCCAGATCCAGCTGATCCGCCTCCAGAATATTCTCCCCCATCGCCCGCGCCTGATCCACGAGGTCGCGGTACTCCGACTCAATCAAGCTGTAGACGGCTTCTTGTTCAGCGATGGGCAGCAGCGGAATCCGTCCCGTCACCTTTTTAATCAGCGCAATATCCGAGGCATCATTCTCGGCTTGAGCAGCAGGAAAATCCAGTTTGGCGTTCAGTTCTGGATCATCCGTCAACAATTCCGTCACCACCTGCTCACCGTAGGAATTCATAAAATCCACCACGGTGTTGAGGGAAATGTCGGTCTCCCGTGCTGCTGTGGTGTTGGCATTTAGGCTGGCCATCTTGCGACAGAGGATCGCCCCCGGTCGCTTTTCCGCTGGGAGATCCCCCATCAGCAGCGTGTAGTTGGGTAGCGCCACCTGCCCCGTGCGATGCACCCGCCCCAGCATTTGCATAAACACGTTGATGTCCCGCTCCGCCTGGGCCACAATCATGTGCCGAGGCCGCTGGTCAGCAAATTTCTCTGAGGCATGGAGCGAAATCCCGGTCGAGCCTGAACAGTTCAGCAAAATGACATCCGCATCGCCGGCATTGAACTTGGCCACCGCATCGATCTTGCCTTTGGCGGTGGTCTCCTCCCCCAGCCGCACCTTGTAAGCCATAGAGCCATCGGCCCCATACTCAATCCCCGATTTCCGCCCGGTAACTTCCGTGACCCGATACCCGGATCGCTCCAACTGCTGCTCAATGTAGTCGATAGGACTGATAGGAATGCCGCTGAAGTCACTCTCGCGGATACAGTCCAGGGCTTCTTCATAAGCCAAAACAGCATCAGCTCCAAGCTGCCCATCGGTGAGGCGAAATCGGGTAGCCTTGCCCCGGTAGTCTTTGATGATCACATCCCTGGAGCGCTCTAGATACCGCTCCAATAAATCCCCAAACGATAGACTTAGCCCATCACCGGGCGATAAATCTTGGGACTCCGCATAGGCTTGGATGAAGCTGCCCATGGTGTTAGCAACGGTAATCACCGGCTTTTCACCCCGATTTAGGGCCGCAATAGCCTCCTGCACCGTGGCATCGGCCTTTTGGGCCAAGAGTCCCTGCTCAATGCAGTTGTGCATCAGCGATGTGAAATTGGTACTTTTTGCCCCCACATCCCCGATCGCCCCATCCTCCCCCAACGCTTTCGCCTCAGCTTTCATCTCCTTACTGATCGCCTTCACCGCCTTCTGCTTAGCCCGATCAAAATCCTTGATGGCCCGCATCGCCGCTGAAAACTCATCGGCCACCTCTCGGTCAACAGGGACAGTTTTAGCCTGAAACGAAATGCCCTCGTAAGACCGCTCCCGCCTGAGCATCTGCCCCGAGGCCACAAACTTGCTAGCCACAATCTGCTGAAGCGGCACCCCACCACGAGTCAAGATGTTCTCCAATGTCGTCATACTGCTAACCCCCAGCCGCAGGTCAGTGCGACGAGCATAGAGATCCATCACATCAGCCCGCTTGGCATAGGTCGCCGACGAGTAAAACACTCCTGACGACAGGTCGATCAACTCCCGCACAAAGTCAGCCCGATCCGGTGGCCCCGCTTCTTTCCACCCGCCCTGACTGCCCCCTGCCTGGTGGGCCTCATCCAAAATTAAGATGGCATTAGGAGCCATTTTACGGAGAAAGTTTCGGCGTAATGGTTCCTTCTTCCCCACCGTTTGGAGCTGGCTATAGGTAGTGAATACGGCACTGTAGCGGCCTAGGTTGCCCTGCTGAATCATCGCCTGCATTTCCGCCTTCTGCTTAGCGGCTCCTGCTGTCTTCAACGACGCCCCATTGGCCAAGGGAATCTCGGTGCTGCTATCGGTAATAAACGGTGTAAACCGTCGCATTCCGATATCGTCTACATCGCGCATCATGTCGGCGTAGAGCGGTTTGTCTTTGGTGATGAACAGGGCGATCTTGCCCTGCTGCTGGGCGTAACGCATGATGCTGGCACAAATCCGGCCCTTGCCAATACCAGTCTGGTCACCCGTAATGAAACCCGCTCCCCGCTCGATATTGCTAATTGCCAGAGCCGATGCATCCACCTGCTCTGCGCTGAAGTAGCCGTGCAGTTCAGCCATGGAAGCATAGCCCAGGCGGATGGCCAGGTACTCGTCAATATCGCCGTGGTGCTGCTCGAATCGCTCTAGCGCCTGCTGAGCTGCACTGGCCATGTTGAATGGAATCAACGTTTGGGTCGAAATGCCTTTGCTCTTCGGCACATAGACCACCTGCCGGGGCTGGACATCATAGGTGTCTGCCGACGGAGTCTCAGGGCTATCGGTTGAAAGGGAAGTATTCATGATGGAATCTGCCTGAAGTGCTACAGATGCTACAGAGTCAGTTCGCTCAGCCACGCTTCCAGAGCGGTCTCGTCGTGGAGGCTCAGCCAGTCCAGATAGTCTGGATCGCTGGTCGTCACGGGCATGGCTGGAAAACTTGCCCCGTAGTGACTCAGCCGTTCCTGAAACCGCCAGTTGCTCAGAATCAAGGTCTCCGCCCACTGCTGTCGCCACTGTTCCAGGGCGAAGTCCGGATCGTCGTCCAGCTCCAGTAACGGAATCTCCTGGGCCGAATCCAAGTCGCTGAGGGTGCTGGCCAGGAATTGCTGAGTCTCCGGCTGAGACGTGACGGACACCCAGTCCTGAATCATTTCGTCCAGCCGAGTTTGCATCAGCTCCAGATAGGTCGCTTCGCTCAGCTGCTCCAAATCCGACGGCACCTTGACGATGAACAGCAGCCCCAGACTCTCCAGCGTCCAGAGGTTGGGAAAACTGGGGTACTGGCTGTTCATGAACGGGTACGTCCAGGGTGAAACGGGCGTGGTGGGTAGGTTCATGGGGAATTAACTCCTTCAGTTCAGTAAACGACCTGTAGATAACCGGAACATCGGCAGCGGGTAACGGGCGTTCTGACCGTCCTCGGCCTGCAATCACAATCAAGTCAATGGGAAAGCCTGCGCCCTGCTTGCGGTACAGATCACCCCAGATAGAAATGTGTTGGGTAACGACGTACTGTTGGTACAGGGCATAAAAGAAACCTCGACTTTCCAGGGTGTTGTAGCGCTCAGACCGCAGTTCTTCGTCTACGCCCAGCTTGCCGCCCAGGATCAGAACGGCGCGACCATGGTCTTTCATCGCCCCTAGAGCTTGGAACGAGATTGCCTGATCAATCTGAGTCGTTCCCCGCAGATTGCTCGGCAACCTGAACCGTCGTCGCTGACCCTGCACGTCTCGCACCACACCAAAGGGAGGGTTAGCGATCACCACATCGTGCAGGCATTCTGGCTGGTACTCTGCCGCGTCATGCTCCGTGACGGTGTAGCCTTGAGCCCGCAGGTCAGCGGCCCGGTCTGGATTGAGTTCATTGACCGTCACCAGGTTAGGGTCAGTGCCCACCAGCAATGCGCCGTGACCAGCCGAGGGTTCATAAACGGTGGTCTCTGGGGTCATGCCCGCCAGGGTAGAGGCTAGAAACGCGATAGGGATGGGCGTGCTGTAGGCCTGCTGCAGAACGCTGGTCGAGGAGCGCACATTCAGGGCTGGTTGGCGATCATGTAGATCAATCAGCCGATCATAGGTGTCGTGAGTTGTAGCCGAGGCTTGAAGAATCTCCTGGGCTGCTCGCACCACTGCCCCCTCCACCGCTTCATCTACCTGCTTCGCCAGTGCCGTGCCAGGCTTGACCGGCTTGCCCAACACCAGCGCCGCCTGGTGTCGAGCGGCGGTGATTGTCGTAAACCCTTCACCTCCCCGAAAGTGGGAGGCGAAGTGGTTCACGAGCTGCTGTTGGGTGTCCTCGACCATTCCTACTCACCGATGGACAAACCCACGGCGCGGCTACGTTGTCGGCTGTGCAGAGGTGTCACTGTCGCCGGTTGGTGCATCTGCAAGTCTTGGCTAAGTTCCCGGTCAATAAAGCGAAAGTAGGCCACATCCTTAGATGTGAGATCAGACTTGATTTTGCCGTTGTCGATACTGAGAATCTGCCCCCGTTCTCCCGCCTGAATTTTCAGACGATTGGGCGTCTCCTCAATCCGGTACTGACTGCCTCCTTGGAAGACTCGCTTGCCCTGTATATTGGGGCGACTACCGGTGACATCCAGCAGTTTGCGGGCAGTTTTCGCTAGGGCCAGGGCCGTGAGATCGCGGGTGATGCCCATATCGCCGGCTGGCGCGAGGTTGCCCAGCTGCCGCACTCGCATGGGAGGCTCTGGGGACAGACCCTCCACTCCCTGGATCTGGATTTGCTGACGGGCTCGCATGAAGTCGGCTTCTTGGGATGCCACCATATCGTTTTTAAGAATGTTCAGCCCCCAGCGAGTTTTACGGGCCGTCATCAGTTCAATGCCCTCACGGTCTGAGACGGTAACCATACGACCCTTGCCACTGATCACATAGTTCTCAGCCACGTAGAAGCCTCGACCAGGGCTGTGAGTGGTGCCATACTTCTGGAGCAGATCCACCGCCGTGGAGGCAACCTGCCGACTGCGGATATTGGCCGCCAAGGCCACCACCCGTTCAGTCAACTGCTGAGATGACCGCCGCATCACCCGTGTGGTCTGCTGCATCCATTTCTGGGTAGCTTTTTCCACTACCTGCAGATTCTGGCGTTCCAGCACGTCGAGGATAGAGACCACCTTGGGGACAGCCATAGCGAGAGGCTGAGCGGCAACTCGGGTGGATGCAGGCTGGCTAGCGGGTTGTTGCTCTGGTTCTGCATCTGTCACAAGAGCCGGAGTTTCCCTAGGCTCAGGTTCCGTTTCTGCCTCTGCTGAGGACATAGGCGACGGTAGAGGAGCTACAGCCTCATCCGCCAGTTTGGGATCTGCTGCTGTTGATGCCTCCTGGACGACCTCAGGGGACGACTCTTCCATCGGGCGGGATTGAGGCATCTCTGTTATTGGTTCCTCCTGAAGAACCTCCGAGGGAGCCCCTTCTACCTGATGGGCCAGATCCGGCCCTAACCGGTTGGTCTCAACCGCCCCCTTGCTCATCCGGTAAACCAACTCATCTCCAGCCTTGATGTTGATCGTCCCCTTGGCTCCGGTAGTTGCCTCAGCACCCGCTTGCTGAGGTGCGTCTACCGCTGCCTGGAGCAGCTTCAGCATATTGGCATTGAGCTTGTTGATAGGGTCTTTATTGGCATAGCCCTCACGGTAAACAATCTCGCGACCCATCTTGATCTCGATAGGCTCGGCGACGGCTTGGGGCAAATCCACGGCATCCTCGGGGTGAGCATTTTGTGCTTCAGGTTCGGGATCTTGCTCCTTGTGTTGAACTGCCTGTAGCCGCTCGCGCAGCATCTGGATAAAGGCCTGTACAGCCTCAGCGGTTGATTGAGCTGTGGCCGCTGCCATTTCGCTAGAGGCCAGGGTAGTGTGAGCATAGTCCTGCTCAATTTGTTTGGCTTCTCCGGGATTCACTACAGCTTGCATGGCTCCTCCTTTAAGAGGTCTAGGTTTTCTAAATCCATTAGGGGCATGGTTTTGATGCGGTTCATCACCTCTAAACCTTGAACTGAAAAGTAGGCAGTGTCGCCATCGATCAACCACTCCACTAGGGTTGGTGTGTAGTCGGCATCCACATCGGGGTACTGGTACTGGATCTGACCATCTCGCCAGTACAAAACCGTCACATCGTCGTACAGCACTTCAATCTCGCGGGGCACGTAGTCAGCACCCAGAGGCGGCTGATCGAGCACCAACGCTAGGTCAGCGGCGATGGTAGGGCAAGCCAATAGGGCCGTGACCGTCTCCACGGGCAGCTTCTCCCGTAGGGTTTGGGCCAGCACGAGATCAGGGGATTCAATTGTTGTCGTCATCAGGGTTCTCCTAAAGTAAACTGCTGTACTTGTCGATCAGACCAGCGGGGTCGGGGTAGGCCGAATGAACCGGAGCTTGAGGTTCAGGTAACAACGCTTCCACCATCTGTCTTCGCCTTTCTAAATCAGCGGCAGTGGGCATCCGCTGGGGGCTGCGGCGCACCAGGCGAGTGTGGATTTTGGCCCACAGGGCTTCGCTGCCCTCACTGGCCTGCACATCGGCCTTAGGAATCTTGATCGCCTGCAGAATCGGGATGGCGGCTTCCCCTCGGGAGGTAAAGCCGGGGTTGATCAAGATGCATTTGCCCGGCGGCAGGCGCAGAAACTGGCTAGGTTCAAACAGCTTGCGGGTGCGCTCCTGGTCGGAAATGGTGGTGCTGGATTTACCGCCGCCGCGATTGCGCGACTTTTGCTTATGCTGGATTTCTTCGTCCCCCAGAAAGTCGGAGAACATGCGGGCTGCTTCGTATTCCTGGGGGTTGAAGACCGCTTTGGTAGCACAGGCTCCCAAGATGGCGCGGGCCAGCTCACGACCGTAGGTTTTCTCTAGCTGCACCAAGTTTTGAAAGCCGAGAATGACCGCCAGCCCGTCCTCTCGGTTTTCATTTAGCCACTGCACCAGGGTGGGAAGGTAAAGAGTGGGCAGCTCGTCAATGGCGACAATCAGGGGATCTCGCCGACGCTGGGCCACATTGCGGGTGACCAGCATGTGCAGCACTGTGGCCACCAGCGGCCCCACCACATCCCGTCGCTCCCGATCCATCCCTAGAATCAGCAACTGCTTGCCGGTTAAATCGAGAGGGATAGAGGTTTGACCGCAGAAGGCTCCCAGCACCCCTTCTTTCATAAAGCGGGTGAAGGTCTCGCTGGCGCTGCCCACAATGCCGCTGGCGGTTTTCTCGGCATCTTTCACCCCAATCAGCTGGTTAAAGGAGACTCGAATCCAGCTGTTCATACCTTGAGCCGCCGCCACCCGGTTGCCCAGGTTGGTCAGCCCGAGCACCGCCTGGGCGGTCATGATGTCGGGATATGGGGTGGACTTGGCCAGCATCAGCAGTGCCTCTGTCAGTTGGTCACCAGCGGCGGAGAAGAAGCCGTCTTCGTTGCTCTGGGTCATCAGGCGAAAGTTTTTGTTGAGCACCGTAGCGATTTGCCGGGCCATCTCGGCATCGGACTCACTGCGCAGGAAGTCGATGGGGTTGCACACCTCGGATTCGGGAAAGCCGGGGGCCAGCACCCGCACGTCGTAGCCCAGCTTGGCGGCATAGGCGGCATGGCGAGCGCTTTGGGTCGGATACTTGAAGTCATACATCACCACCGGCAGCCCCTGGTCAAGGGCGGAGCGAATCAGCGGGTCAATGACGCTGAAGGTTTTACCGGAGCCTGGCCCACCGCAAACAGCGATGCCTCGCTGGAGGTCGGGCAGGTATAGAGACCGGGTATCTTGCTTGCGAGTGGGCTTGCCGATGTAGAGGGAAACTGCGTTGCGCTTTCGCTCCTGAATCTGCCTTGCCGCACGCTTGCGGGCAGCGGCTTTCTCTGGGCCGCCACCAAAGCGACTGGTAGCGAGCTTCCCTTTCTTACCTTGACTCATCAGGGAAAAGGCAGCAATCAGTACCGCACAGCCCAGTAGAGTAAGCCCTTGGCGAGACTGGAGTGAGGTAAGAAGCTGAGAGATAGACTGAGTAGATGATGAATCAACCTGCCCCAGACGTAAAGGTTGTTCTGTGTAGTAACGCATCAGCGCAGCACCTCATAGCTATCGGGGGGTAACTCAATGCCCAGTTGCTCCAGCGCCCAAATGTATTCCTGGGGAAACTGGCTGCGGGTACCGTCGGGTGCCGCCGTCAAATATTCAGTCAGCTGCTCCTGATAGGCATCTCGCCCGCCCTGTTCTTGCAGCACTTGGGTGTAGCGCTGCAGGGCTAACTCGCGGGCCACGTTCAGTGGGATATAGTGACTGAGCACCGGGTCATCCTCCGGCAGTAGCGACCGGCAGGTGGCTTGAGTATCCAGGTAAATCAGCACCTCCTGGTAAGTTTCGCCTTCACTGACCCCAATCAGGGCGTAGCTGCCAGCGGTCGTCTCCACCAGGCCCCAAAGGTTTGGGGCTTGGGTTTGGGCAGGCAGGCAGTCATAAACCGCCTCTGGAATGGGGTCAGATGCCCGAACCAGATTGATGCCCACAACCGAGATTAGACTGACCAGCAGCAGGCAGAGTCCTGCTAAACCCGCAAAAACAGTACGGTTAAGTCTCATCGCTACACTCCTTAACTGAGATAAGTCATGGGGTTTTGGGGCTGACCGTTCTGGCGCACCTCAAAGTGCAAATGCGGCCCGGTTGACCAACCGGTACTGTTGGCGCGACCGACCGGATCGCCTTGGGCAATGATGTCGCCCTCACGCACAAAAAATCCTTGCAGATGGGCGTAGTAGGTCTCTAAGCCATTGCCGTGGTTGACAATCACGAGCCTGCCATAGCCACTGGTGAGGGAGCCGCTGATATCCGCGAAGGTGACCTGCCCGCCGTCCGCCGCTCGAATAAGGGTGCCGGTAGGGGTGCCAAAATCGGTACCGCTGTGGAGACGGCGATCGCCATGGATGGGATGGGTACGATAGCCAAAACTACTGGTGACTTCATAGCCCGGTGCCGGGTGAATCAACTGTCCGGTAGCAGTTCCAGGCGATCCTGAAGCTCTAGGTGCTGGCGTTGGTGTGGGTGTGGGTTCTCCAGTCTGCGGGTCAATTCCTTTTGCCGCTGCAACGTCGGCTGAATCGGTAGTGGAAAGACCTTCCTGGATTTGACCCAAAAAGACCATGCCCTCTTCCTGCACCGGCAGCCAGGGAATGGGGCCGATGAAGTAGGGGGTACAGCCTAAGTCCGCCAACAGGTTGCGAACGCACATGCGGAAATATAACCCGGTTTCAGCGGTACCGGAGGCCTCATCGGTGTCGAGCACCGCCACCTTGAAGGCATTGCCAAAGGGATGGCGACCGGTAGGTTCTAGACCACCGTTGGCGGCAGCTAAGGTTCCCCGCCCGCCGCGCACCTGCTGGTACTTGCCGGAAACCCACTGGGTACCTTCCACCAGGGTGGGTTGACCAATTTCCAGGTGGGCGCAGTTAGCTTCACAGGGCACATTGAACCCCTCCACATAGCTGCCGCTGATGGTGTTAGTTCGGTTGCCTTCCGCCGCGCCAAGCACTACATCCACCTGGCCTACCACCACGCCCTGCTCCACGATGGGGTTGGGAAAGTTGGCGAAGGGGACATCGGCCAGGCCGGGCACCTGGTTGATAACCGACTGCTGCCAGTCACGGAAGCGTTCCAGCGGAGCCTCCATCAACCCTGGAATGTCGGACAGACCGTACTGCTCTAGGTTGAGGTTTCCTAGGCTGAGGGACACTAAGTCCTCATCTTGAAGCACCTCAGCGATCGCAGTTTGTGGATCGACGTCTCCCTGAAGCAGGTCAGCGATCGGGGGCACAGATTCCACTGGGCGACTGGTTAGATCCGGCACCGCCTGCACCAAGTCCTCCAGGGTTTGCCAGGCCACTAGGGCAACATCCGCTAGCCGTAGGGCAGGCCAATCCAGCCCTACCAGGGTAGCAATCTCGTACAGCGAGAACTGCTGGAGTTGGAAGCTGTCCTGAAAATCACCCAACTGCATGTACTGGTCTGCGGTTTGCCCTGCCTGCCAGACTCGCGATGGGTCGTAGCCCAGCAGACGGATCAGATCCGCTGGAGCCTCGAAGGAACCAGACTCCAGCACCGCAGGCAGGCTGCGCAGAGTAATCTGCACCCAGTCGGGCTTGATGCCCAACATCTGATCCTGAATCACAGGCACCGGTGTTCCTGGCTGGAGGCTGGAGTAGGCCGGTGGCACCCGCCAGCTATGGAGGCAGATCGCCAACATGAAAACAAAGATCCCGATTACAGACGTCCATCGCCGCCTACGCCTAAACAAGTATGGGGTCATGACGTTTACCTGAGTAGAGAAGCTAGAGATCGGTAGAGTTCAAAGGCGGGTCATCGCGGGCGTTAGCTCCCCACTGCGCCAGACGGGTGATCAGGTCAGGGGAAACTCCAGCTTGGTCTGCAGCAGCAGGCACCGCTAGACCACCCTGGGCTAGCCGCAAAAAGGTTTGCAGCCGGTTCCACAAGTCCTGGTTTTGAGCGATCAGTCCTCTGGCTGCAGCCACCTGCAGCCCTCGGCGCACATCTCCCGGACTCAGCAGTGGATCGATGGGGGAGGTGGGGTTAACCACGACGGTGTGGTAGTCGGGTTCGCCGGTACTAAAGGCAATGCGAAATTCGTAGAGACGGCGATCGCCCTCAGTCGTCTCGGTGATCACCGTCAGCAGCGTACCGCTGGCCCTAGGCAAATTCTCAAAGGCAAGCCCCTCAATCCGTCTTAGATGAACCACGGAAGGCCGCCCCGAGACACAGTCTGAGGCAGCAGCGGTAGGGCAAAGCGGTTCATCAAAATCCAGGGCCACTCGGGACGGATCATCAATCCACACCCGCACGATGCTTTCATTTGTCGGAATAAAGCTCAGGTTAGTGCCATAACCGGGCCAAAGGTGAATGACAGGAGCCTGACTGCCGGTTAACCCTTGGGCATGGCTGGCAGAAATAGAATAAGCTGACTGAGCTTGGGCGGGGTAAGGTAAAATACCTGTCAGAGAAAGCGTCCCCACGACCATCCAAGGCGTCCAACGTGTGTTCATAGCGCCACCGTTTGATTCACGTACACATCGACCTCAGTGCCGGTTGGCAAATGCCAGATGACAGGGCGATTCAAGAGTTCATCCAGGGCCGCCTGATTTCGGGTCTCCATCTGCCCCAAGAGCTGCTCAAAAGCACCTTCCAGCATCCCAGCCAGAAGATTGGCATCTCCAGCATCTTGGGTGATCGCGCTACCTCCGGCAGAGGTAATGACTGAGGAGGTTCTGGGTCGATTCACTAACGCCATCGCCCGAGATAAGCCAGCCATGGCCGCCATCGTGGCATCCATGCGAGCGATGTCCATTCCTGGGTCGTCATACTTCTGGGCTATTAGAGGTGTGCCTTCTACCCCTCGCAGTTGAAGGGTTCCAGCGGGCAGAGGGGTTTCTTGCCCACCCTGAATGAATGAGACCACCGTCAGCTGCACTAGGCCGCTGTCTGCCACCGATGTCACCTGTACCACCAGTGATGTGTCTGCTGGTAAGCCGATGTCTCCAGTGGCGGTCAGCAGGGGTTCGGTCAACTGCACCACGAACTGAGACCTGTCTGTCTCGGCTGCTTCCGCCCAGATTAACGGCGTTTCCAGTACAGCTGAAGCTTGGCTGCCAGTCAGCACCAGGGGCGATGTCGGGAAAGATGTCACCGGTTGACCCTGGAGAATGGCCGCTTCTTCGACATGGTTGATGTCAGGTGGGGATGATCTGCTGACTTGAGCTACTGCCCCAGGAACGGACATTGGAGTCGTTGTCAGAGGTGGTGAAGAAGGTTGAGTGTCCACCTGGGGTAAGGGGCTCCCTTGTCCATAGCTGCCCACCTGGGACAGCGCTAGCCACCGTTCCATGGGATCGACTGGATCAACGACTGCCTGGGGCACCGGTTGGGCAGCGACGGGACGGGTTGAACTAGGAGGGGCTGGAGTCGGTCGAGGCAGGGGCGGGGCGGGTTGAGTCGCCACAGGCTGGGGCGGCGGGGATGGGGGTGCTGAAGACAACTCGGGCGTTTCTCTAGCGGTTGGCGCTTCCGGTGCAGCCGTTTGCTCTTCATTGGCTAGGGCCTCCAGTTCAGCCTGTTGACGTCCCAGTGCTAAATCCGTTAGCAGCTGCCCCCGATCATCGGTGGCACTCATCTCGGTTTCTTCGACCATAGGGGCTGGAAAATCGGCTTGCGCTTCTTCAGTCGGTGGAGAGTCATTCTTGATCACCCCGCTGGTGAAGACCGCTAAAACCCCAATCACCAGACCGGTTCCAGCAGCGACAACACCTAGCTTGGTGAAGGGGTTAGCCGCCAGGGATAGTCTGGGCTTTGGATCCCTTAAGGCCTGTCCGTTGATATCTTCGGCATCCAGTAGAGGTTCCGTTTCCGATACGGTGTGTGCAGATACAACCTCCTGTCCCGGTTCAGAGGCCGGTTCGGGTAGGTGGAGACCCACTAGGTCAGCCATCTCTTGGTCGTCCCATGGATGGTTAGGTATGGTCATGACAAGTCCTCCCGTTCAAGTTCACGGATGGCATAGATTTGCAGGCCGGTTTGGCGAATGCTGTAGATGGCCTGCTCCAATGGGGTATCGCCATCGGGCACAGCTGGCGCGGTGACAGCTTCTACAAACACCTCCCGGTTGAAGGGAATCGCCTGGCCCAGGGCATTGGCGTCGTTAAACACATAGAGATGAGCCACCACCGCTACCTTCCAGCGGCCCTCCCCAACTACCTCGGGACTGCCGACGTGGTTGATCACCATCACCACCTGACTGGTGCCGGTGAAGACGCCTGGCGGCGTTAGTTCAGCTACCCGCTTCAGAAAGTCCTGGCGGAAATCTTCCGAAAAGGCGAAGCTGGCCTGCCAACTGGCGGTGGCAATGTTGCGTCTGCCCCGTTCCACCTCAATTGGTAAACCAGGGTCAGCCCTGGGCTGAGTAGCCTCGTCTGCCGTGGTTGCAGGCAGGCTGCCGCTCCAGTTGAACATCAGCACCAAGGTGTCGTTGACGAAGCGGCGGATCGTGTCTGGTGTACGCTCCCGAGATCCCATAGTGCCGACTCGAATCGCCTGTCCGTTCTGTAGCTGCACCAGAGTGGGGGCATCCTGGCGGCTGAGACGGCTCAGGGCACCGGTTTGGACAAACAAGATCACCAGTATCACCAGCTGCAATCCCACGCTGCCCAAAACAAAGAGGGGCAGGTAGTTTGTGTTGCGTTTTTCAATCAACTGCACCATGGGGCATGTCCTTCGGAGTGAGGGATGAGTGAGATCAGCGACGCCTGCGGTAGGCCCGCCGTCGGGCCGAGGAGCCAGGGGCACGGGCAATGCCACCCATGGCACCCGTCCCCGCAATTACCCCAGCGGTACTGGTCAGGGCTCCAAAAACCGTCATGCCACCGCCGGACGCCAGGGCTAACGAGAGAATGGGAGCCAGCAGGCCGAGAAAGAAGGGGGCAATCAGCGGATGGGAATCCCCGGCATTCAGCACCGCCAGGGAGACCAGACCCGAGAGGATGTTGAAGCTAAGTTTGGCAATGGCCAAAGAAAAGAAGCCTGTGAGCCAGGCGAACAGTGGTTTGGCTCCCACCGGCAGTAAGGAGCCGCCCACGGCGAGTGGCCCTAGGGTTGCTGTTAGCAACAGCGAAGCTTCAATCAGCCACTGAAAGGCGATATGCAGTGCCATCAACAGGCCTCGGGTGACGGTCTGAACGCCCGAACCCACCAGCGCTCCCCCAAACCGCAGACCTGAGTCGAGGGGATTATCTCCAGCCTGAGCCGCCTCCAATGCACGGGATAGGGCATTGGGATTGCCGGTTCTAGCGCGGTAGTCTTCAATGAACTCACGGGCTTCAATCGCTGCTAGCTCAATGCAAGTCGCCCGCTCTTCGGGGTTTTGCAGTTCATAGCACTGGTTGCGGCGCTGGATGATGGTCTGCTCCACCGACCCTTCCAAGACCGCCGCCTGGTAGGCCTCTTGTAGGCGGATATCGGCTGCTGCGTAGGACAGGACGTCTTGATTAACCTGGTTGATGTAGTTGCGGATGTCTAGGGTGATGGCCGCCAAGCGATCGCCGTTGTTGGAGAGCAGCACAATCACCAGCAGCGGCCAGATGAAGTCGGCGTAGGCGCGGCTGCTTTCCCCTTCCACCATCTGCCGCGTCCACTGGGTCATGAACAGGAGCAGGGTAGCGACGGCAAACAAAACCCCCACCCGAGCCAGGGCAACGTACAGGCCCCCCTGAAGCACACTGTCCCAGAGCTGGTTCCAGCTTTCAGCCACCGCTTCAGATGCAACCTGACCGCCTTCAATGATGTCGGCGGTGTCGCGGGGTAGCTGAGCAATGGGTGACATGGGCCAGTCCAGCAGCATAGTGATTTACATCCAAGTTGACGTCATGACGCACAGACGTCTAGAACAAACGAGCCTGGGCACTAATTTGCAGCGTATCGAGGGCATTACCCAATGCTTGCAGGCGACGGGCACGGGCCTCTTGATCCAGGTTTTGCGACATGTTGGCCAGGTTGAGGTTGGTCAACTGAGCATCCTGGCGAGACTGCAGCAGTTCTGACTGCACCGCCCCTAGAATCTCTGTCTGACGGGCATTTTGCTGCGCCATCTGTTTGATTGCTGCCTGGGTGGACACAGCGGTCTGGGCCGAGTCAGCGTGCTGCTGCACCTGGCCGATGGTGTCTTCAATCCAGGTGATTTTGTCGCGGGTGGCCGCTTGCCCGGTTTGCCCCAGAACTGCATCGACCTGGGCGCGGGTGATCTGCCGGTCAACTTCATTGGCAGTTTCAATGCCTGCATAGATGCTGTCAGACTGGGCTAAATCGCCCTCCAGGATGGTCGCCAGTTCCGTCGAGATTTCAGAACGTGCCCGATTGGGGTCAACCAGACCTAGATCACCCAGAGCGTTTTGGATGACGCCCTCTAGATCGCCGGGCAGCGGCGTGAGCAGGTCAGAGATGGTTTGTTCGACATAGGTTTTGCTGGTCTCAAAGGCCTGGCGGAAAATGCTGAAGATATCGGTCAAGGTGGTATCCACCTGGGAGGCGGCGGCAGGTTTTATGGGTGCTACCAGCAGGGTGGTAGCCAGGATGGGAACAAGGGCAATGCGAAGGCGAGGGTTCATGAGTGACCTCCAGTGGGTAAAGAGTAAAAGGACGACAGGGGCACTTCAGGGTGGGGATTGTGCTCGGCAAACCAGCGCTCGGTGATCACCGATAGGGGTTCCCCCGACTGAATCGAGAGCACCAGCAGTCGGGCAAATTCTGCTAGGCCGGTGAAGGGATCGGGGGCATGGCGCAGCACTAAGTCTCGGGTCGCCTGCTCATCGGGGTTGTTGGCCACGGCGGCCAGTTGGGCGAAGGCAGGATAGTAGCGGCAGTAGGTATAGAGGCCGTTGTTATCGAGTAGCCACTGGCTGTAAATGCCCTCCCGTTTGGGAAAGAAACTCTCGCTGGCATTGCGGCTGATGACGGCCTTGGGATATTTGAGAATGCACTCAAAGCTATCCACCGCCATGGGCTGAATGCGACCAATCAGGCGAGTGGTCAGGTTTTGAAAAATCTTGGCGCTGGCGGGCGATTTATGGACGGTATCGGGATCTTGAGCTGAGATGATCACCCGAATCCCGGCCTTGGCTCCGTTGGCGCAGAGTCGGCCAATCAGGGCTCCAATTTCGTCAAACTCAAACAGGATGGGGGCTTCATCGATGAAGAAGATAGACGCCGGAGCTTCTAGGGCACGCCGCAGGGCAGCGGCATAGGCGGAAAGCGCCAGCACGGCAGCATCTTCTTCGTTGGATAGATTGCGCAGGGCAAAGACCAGCAGTTGGGCATCGGTGGGAAAGCTGGAGGGAGCAGAGATAGCCCGTCCTACTCGGCTGGAGAGCCAGAACCGCAGCCGCAGCTCAATCATGTTCAGGGCTGCCTCAATGTTGCCGCCCACCTGGTTCAGATCCAGCTTTTCAGGTGTGCAGAAGGTGAGAAAATCTGCCAGGGTGGGCATGGTGCTCCAGGCCGCTGAACCCAAGTGTCCTTCCATCGCTTCCAGGTAGCGTCGCTGAATCAGGGCATCAGCAAAGAAGGCATTCAGGGCCAGCACCAGAATCGAGCGAATGGTCTGGGTCATCACCGAGCTATTGGCCCCGGAGCCCACAATCATGGTCAGCAGTGCCGACTCTAGGAACGACTGAAAGTCGTCGAGGCGTTCTTTGCGCTCGTCACCCGGCAGGTGACGGAGATCGGGCAGCTCGAATAGATTGTTGGACTCACGGGAGATGTCGAAGTAGGCCCCGCCCACCAGCTGGGTGTAGTCGGTGAAGGTGGAGGAGCCATCGGGCTTAGGAAAGTCGAGGGCTACCACTGGAAAGCGGTGGGCCAGGGCTTGAGTCAGGATGCCGGAGACCAGTACCGATTTCCCAGCTCGGGTGGTGGCAAACAAGCCTAAATTCTGATGCTGGTTGAACAAATCCAGGTGGATGGGTTGGCCGCCTTCTTCAGCAATCAATTCAAAGCCGCTCCTATCGCAGGGCTGGGTCACCACCAAGGGCATCAGCCCCGGTGCTTCGCCAGTCAGATAGAGCTGCCGTCGCCCAAAGGGCTTTGTCATCAACGCTTCCCAGACAATCGGCAGCGTCTGGAGCCATACCTTCCAGGCGTAGTCCTGCTCGCGCTCCACCCAGGCGGGACGGCGAAAACAGCTCTGAATATAGCGGCAGGCTTCATCTAGCTGCTCTAGATTGGGGCGATGCACCAGAAACACAACGGCGGTATGAATCGGCAACGCTCCCTCGAAGAGTTCTTCCTGGGCCTCAATCGAGCGCTTCATCTTTAGCTCAGCGGCTACATCCACCGAGTTGCTGTCTTCAGCTAAGGCAGCCGTTAGGTTCGACTGCTTCAGCATCCGCTGCACGGTGGTCTTCACCAGGGTTTCATTGGCCCGCGTTAGCTGGCAGAAGATTTCGGTATCGGCGACCGTCTCGCGGGAGAGGATCTCCCATAGGTAGCGCAGTTGGGCCGACTCACTGGCCCAGCCTCCTGGCTTTTCGAGGAAGGTGAGGGGAGCGGCATACTGGCCTTTGACCTTGACCCAGGTTTTCCCAGCCGTGGGTACTCCTTCCCGCGTCAGTAGCGTAGTACTGTGAATATCGGAGTTGACCTGCTCCTGTAGGCCGTCCTGATCCAGGATGATCAGCTGAGGGATATCGATGGGGTCGCTAGCGTTAAAACGATTCCACAGCAGGCTCCACAGATCCCCTTCTCCCAAAGGCTTCACCGAGAGTCCCATCTTGGTCGAAAGCACCTGCTCCCAGAGCAGAAAGCCATCGGTAAAGGCCTTAGTGATTACCGTTTGCAGGCGCTGATTTTTGGCTTGGCGCAGCTCACCCGTAAATGACTTCCACAGGGTTTCGCCCCGGCTGATCACCTTCTCGATGATGTCCTGGGCTCCTTCAGCGCCCGTTTGGACGGTGTAGGTAACGTACAGCCGCAGAAACTTGGGTTTGCGCAGGCCCTGCTGGGTAAGTTGCTGGACTCGGGCACGTTCAGCGGTGAGCAGGAACTTGAGAGCCTTGTTGGGGGCAGTATGGGTGAGTTGGGCTAGATCCTGCTGTCGCCTGCAGTCTGCCGAGAACGACCCCAGATGGATCGTCAACCGCTCACCGTTGGGCAGATCCTTCAGCCCCGATTCCAGTTGACTCAAGACCGTCTCTACCTGGTCATCAGTCAGGGTATTATGGATGCCCCGACAGTCAAAGCCAAACACAAAGCAGAGGTGTTCGCGGTTCTTACCTTTGGCCAAAACGTAAGCGCCAACCTGTCGCCCCCGCAACTCAATCCGCACCATAGCGGCAAGGTTGAGCGCATCTTCAAAGGGTGTCAACGTGCTGACGAACTGACTACCGAGCTTGAGTCGGTGTTTGCCGATGGTCTGTTTCATCGTGGGTAAACCTCAGATATCGGGCATAGCCGCGACTCCAGGTGGGAGTCGGCACAAATTTTGCGGTGAATGTCCAGCTCTGCCCCCCGGTGAGAATCCACCAGGTAGACATGCCCCAGGCAGCTATGAATCCAATCGAAATCCAGCTAAGGCTGAACCCGCGACCCACCAGGTAGGACGCCCCCGTAATGCAGAACCAGGGAATAATCTGGTCGGCTGGAATCGGGCCTAGCCGGGGTTGCGCCCCCAGAATGGTGTTAACGGGACGAAACTTAGGTGCCATAAGCCGCTAGCAATCCTGGAAAGACGGTATAGAGCTGAATGCTTGATCTGAATGGCCGACCAGCGACAACTAGCCGGTAATCAGCGACGTTAGAATATCGCCAGCAGTGACGGCAATGATGATAATCAGCGGCGTGCGGGCAATCGTTTGCCAATCCTCATCGTTGCGAGCGCTGTTGATCACCCGCACCAGCGAGATGCCGACGTAGAGCAAAAACAGACCCCGCAGGACGTTAAACACCAGGGGAATGGCGTCGCCAGCAGCGGTGCCGAAGTTGGTGGTCATCCAGGTTTCAGCATTGCCGAAGAACTGGGCCTGGGCGGGATAGGCCAGCAAGGTCATTAGCCAGAGCAGCCCTAGACCCAGGAGCCGACCAGCCTTGCGCGTAATCCCTCGGACTTTAGATGCCCGTCTAGACCAAGGATGGGAGGGGAAGGTATGCCGCCAGGCAAGGCTAGTCAACCCTGCCACAGCCGGTACTACCAGGAAGGTGGGGCCGTGAATGAGAACATTTAGAACAAGACACGAGAGCGCTACGACCAGTAGCGACCGATTTGGAAGAGGGATGACCCGATCTACCATCCGTTCCATCAACGGAACAATGTAGAGAGTTTTCATAACTTAAATGGGTTGAGTTTGACAGATGATGGAAGCTTTTTGAATCAGCTAGGTTAAACGACTCGTATTCCCACTAAGGAGTGATCCACTCCACCGAAACCGCGAAAAGATTTGACCAATATAACAATATTTTCCAGTGATGGGAAAATGAAAAGCTAAATTTTAAGTCGAGATTAGATCAATCGAAACCCATGCCTAAAGCCTATACAAGACAGCAGATTTCGTGCCTAGTCCTGTAATCTTGTGTGATAGTCATCAAGCTATTGAATAATGTCTAAAATAGCTGAAAGAGGGAATACTTTTTATACCTAGTTCATCTATAACCACTATTGCTTGAATATTTTAATGTTAATGATAGACACCATTAATTACAGGCAAGAGCTCTATAGTTGCAGTCGAAATCTATCTATAAAAATTGTCACCCGTGACGTCATCCTATGTTCTTTGTTTCCCCTTTTCCGCAGATAGATTCAGCTCAAGAGTCAAGCTTTAACTGACGAAATAATGTGACGACGGATGAACAGGCACAAATATAAACGTATTGACGTCAATACGTCTTAACGTCTCTAATTTCGTCAGCTTCAATGGCGGTAGGGGCTCGGATGAGTCCGAGGCATTGAGCAGGGATTAGGGGCTGAGCGTTTACGCGTTGGTCATCGTACTGGGAGTGAAACACATCTATGAAGACAGTGAGTTGTTTATCACTCTCTGGGGGACAAGGGAAAACGTCGGTCTCACTGCTGCTAGGCAAGCTCTTGGCGCACCAGGGACAGAAAGTGTTGATGGTGGATGCTGATCCGCAGGCGAATCTGACCTTTTATCTAGGCCATGACGTTCAGGCAAGTGAGCCTACGCTGCTGGAGGTGCTGAAGCGTCAGGTGGAAACGGCAGATGGCATCTATCCGCTGGCGGCAACCAATCTGTTTCTGATTCCAGCCGATGAGGGGCTGCACAAGGCCCAGGAATACCTGGCGACCAGCGGGATGGGGGCTTTGGCGTTGCGCTATGCGTTGGAAGCGGTAGGGAATGTGTTTGATGTTTGCATCATCGACTCGCCGCCTCAGCGTACCCAGATTTGCCTGTCGGTGGTGGGAGCCTCGGACTGGGTGCTGATTCCAGCGGAGGCATCAACCAAGGGGGTGAATTCCCTATTGCGCAGCTTAGAACTGCTGGAGGAAATGGGGCGACTGCGGGCGTTTACAGGGCAGGTGCTGGGAGTGCTGCCGTTTCGCGATAAGTGGTTTGGCCGGTCTCAGGCAACCGATAGCCGAGAGGCGATCGCCGCCATGCAGCAGGTGGCAGGCTCACTGCCGGTGTTGCCGTCCATTATGGAGAGTGAGCGCTACAAGCAGGCAATTCGGCAGGGGCGGCGGCTGTCAGAGATGGGGCACGCAGACCTAGAATTTCCGTTGTATCGGGTGATTGAGGTGTTAGAGCAGGAGGGAGACAATGGCTGAGGATGCGCTGGAACGGTTGATGCAGCGGCAGCGCCCGAGCGTGCCGCCCCGTACCGATGAATTAGAACCGCCTATGAAGTCTCTTCAACAGTCGGCATCTGGGGGGCATGGGTCAGGATATAGTGACTCTAGCAAGTCTACAGGTGTTGACGTCAATATGTCTGTGAGTCGAGATGATGAGGCGGAGTTGCCGCAGCTCGTGCGGACAACAACCCGGTTGGAAGAAGAGATTGATAAGGCCCTGCGCCATCTCTGTATGGATGAGAAGATCACCAAGGAGGTGTGGTTTGAGGCAGCGTACCTTTACTTGGTGGAGCATCCCAAGGCGATGCAGGCGGTGAATGGAATGGCGAAGGAGCGCTACCAGCGGCGGAAGCGAGCAGCGGATTTGAGGAAGTTAGAGACGATGCAGAAGCGGTTGAGGGGCTAGACGATTACGTCGGAACTTGCTAAGCGAACAAATGGGAGCCAATGAGGAGTGATGATTTTAGAATTCAGGATTTTGATTACCCCGGAGCAGGAGGAGGTGTTTAGTCTGCTGAGGCGCGATCTTAAGTGTAGATTAACCAGGAAAGTACCAAACTTACTAAACAGTGTCTATCTTTTCAAATTCTTGTAGAGAAAGTCACTGTTTAAAGTAGGAATCTTTTCAAGACTATTACTCCCATACCATAGGGAAAAACATAAAACATTCATCAGTTCAAGATGCACTATCCATAACACTTCGTGAAGTGAAGCTACCAAGATTACATCTAATTAACGCTGACCTTTACGCTTCATGCTTAGACCGTATAGATAGAGTTCAGCAACTGCATAAACTCTAGGAGGCGGATCCCTGGGACGAGAACGTTCCTTCAAAATCCCAGCTTCCACCATATCTTTGATCAGAAGAGATAACTCGCCTCCTGACACACTCAAAATTTCGGCCAACCTCGTTTCGTCGATAGGAGATCTCTCATCGCGCATTCTGCTTAGAAAATCGCGAAGTTCTGGATATTCATTACGTACTTCATCAACTCTTTGTTCTGAAACATAAGGAAAAGCCTCAATGAGAGATTTTGGGCGCAAAACAATTTCAGGACTATACTGTGTGGAAAAACTTGATTCCCTGTTTACTGCTTCTTGAAGTAATAAGATTAAGCTCCGAGGAAAGCAGTTTTCATTAGTGTCGGAGATGCGTGTACGCACCCAATTATATGTATAGGCTTTTTTCCCACTTCCCATGCGCTCTCCCCAAAGTGGATAAAGGCCTTTTCGCAACTGATCCAGACTAGCTATTTCAAGTCTTTCTAATGTTAAACCTAAATCTTGTTCTAAAGTACAGCTCAGGCTTGAAGAACTTTGTAGTGACTGACGTAGGACAAGCTTCCACAAATCAGACTCTTCCCACTTGAGTTGAAGTGATCGACCTGCATAATGGCCTTTATTCACAAAATTAAGATTGCTCCAGATATCTTCTCTCAAAAATATCTTCGGAGAAATGCGCTTCAAAGCTGTCCCGCTCTCTAACCACCATGCTAAAAGAGCTTCGAGTGCCCGTCTTCGGCGCTCGTAGCTCTCTGCACCAGATCCAAACCCTACATCAAGTTCATCATATAAAAGCCATACATACTTATTGTGTTCGTTTAGCCAGAGGTCAATAATTCTTAAATCGTCAATGGCTTGTGGAACTGAAAGTGGAGACTGAGTCCGTCGAACAAACCAAGAGATAATAGCAGACTGAGTAAGTTGTTCTTGATTGCTAAAACGTATTAGGTCATCATCTATTTGAGTAATATCAAGCAAGTCTGGACAATTAATACAAAGCTGTAAAAGAGCATAATTCAACCAAAAAACATCCCAAGAACTTTCGCCAACTGCTTGTTCATAGCTAGCAAGATTTTGACTATCTAAAATTGAGCTCCCTAATCTCGACTGACCATGGCCCGCCATAAAAATATGATCATTTAAGCCGAATTCATCATTTGAAAGTTCTCGTGCTTCATTAGGGCGCTCAACGAAGAGCCTAAACAAAATACTTTTACCGGTTCCCTTAGCACCTCTAATTAACCAGGTGCGATCACGAAGAAATTTAGGGAAGTCTCCTGTACGTTGAAAGATTGTTGGTATATGCTCTGCTTGAAGCTCTTGTGCTGTGGATGCAATAAATGTTAATTCTTCAAGAATTAATTCTCGATTGCCAGCAACTATTGGAGGTTCCAAATTTCTTGGCTCTGGTAAGCTTGCGTCAATAGCATCTGCAATTGGCAAATAATCACTAGTAAGACTTGCTTGCGCTCCAATCAAGTTTGGTAGAACAGCGATACCAGGATTGTAGAGAATTTTATAGTAGAGTTCTCCAACATTAATGTCACCAGGCAAACCCCAATGATCAGTTATCCAATCTTCAGCTTTAGAGATCCAACTGCTCAGTTGATCTTCGGGAAGAGCAGGCATTGGTGTCAGCAGAAAACGAAGATCAGGCTTGCCTCGATATTTGGATTGTTTTCTAGCAGCTTTTATTACCCAACGTAATCCATCGAAGCTTTGATCAGTTGGTGAAAAGCACACTATCCCAGTATCTGCCAAATCCAACAGAGCAACTGCTCCTGTATCATTGAAACCAGGTCGAGCATCAATCAAAATAACGTCAGGGTCTATGTAGTTTTTGATGTCATCCAATAGTTGTTTTACTGGATTCACCTGCCTTTTATAAAAAGATTGCCAAGCTCTACGATCTAACTCAGCCAATTTGTGTACATAGTTTTCATCATAATCGCCAGCTGAAACCAGGAAAAGTTCACCGCGACTAGCTAATTCAACCTGACGAATACAGTCTTCAATTAAAGGGACATTTTCTTCTGGGGTCAGAAAACGTTGATATATATAGTCTAGAACACCATATTTCTGTTCATCCAAAGAGTCTGGCTGAAGTAGAACTGAAATGCCAGGTGCTTCAAGATCAAAATCAATGATCACCACTCTGCGATTTCTTTGAGCTAATAAAATTCCTACTAGTCCTAAAGCTGTAGAGCGACCAACTCCGCCTTTGAAAGAGTAAAAAGTAACGATTTGGGGACGGTCTGGCACGTCTTTATCGATGCCAACTTCCTGCTGTAGATCCGGCGCATCTAAAATGTCAGACCAAAGAGGTAACCGAATACTAACAGATGGCTCGTCTTCGAGTTCCTTTGGGGTTAGCAGATTATAGCTAGCAATGGGATACTGACCAAGATTCAGATTAACTAAATCAAGTATAGTGTCTACTTTCTCTTCGCGTTCTATTTGAGGCTTTCCTTCAAACGCATTTGTAGTTACTTGAATTGTCAGCCATCCTAACGACGATTCTTTGACGGAGACGCTTGCCTCTAAATCTTCAGCTGATAAAGCCTGTAGCAATTCACTTTCTATTTCTAGCGGCGTAGGTTTATTACTTATCATGAAGCTTCTCCCTGCTTACTCAATAGCAACTTATGCCAGATCTCAACTGCATGAATAAATTTTGTGCTATCTACCTCATAGCCTAATTTATCAGAGTATCTTAATTCATTATTAATCCACTTTGAAGTAATAATATGCCACGCGTCTTTATACTTGTTGGTTATATCTAGGCTTATTGTGCGCTGTAGGCCAGGCACTTTACCAAATAAATTGTGCAGGTTATGCAGACTTGCTCCCTTTACACCTTGCTTGAATACAGAAGTGTCTTTAAAGTTATTTGCGTTCTCCTCGTAACATATGAGTGACTTCAGCGAGCATTCAATAGCATAGCCTCCCATATATACCGCTCCTCCCCAACGCTGACAACTATGTAATGCAGACGCATCTTCGAAACGACGTCTTGATGCTCCTAATTGACAGCGTCTGTCGTAAGTGTCTGGCAAATTTGGTACTCCTTTTAAATCAATAAGCAGGTGATCAGTAAAACCTGGCAGTACTTCAATGAGATTTGTATGTGACAAAATCTTCAATGCCATATTTTATAGTATGCCTCAACCTCACAGCCTGTTCTTGAGCTACACGTTAGCTCAATTAGGCCATATGCTCGATGGCATCCTAGGTGAAGATAGCCACCTGATCCGAATCCGCCTGTTGCTGCACCTGGCCGATAGTGTCTTCAATCCAGGTGATTTTGTCGCGGGTGGCCGTTTGTCCATCCTGGCCCAGCACCGCATCGGCCTGGGCACGGGTGAGCTGCCGGTCAACTTTGTTAGCCCGAGTCAGCTGGCAAAAGATTTCGGTGTCGGCCACCGTCTCGCGGGAGATGGTCTACCAAACGTGATCATTTCCTAGTGTTAGGCTTAAAGTCAATAGCGGTTGCTTTCCTCCATCTTCCATGCAAATCGTCCTTCCCCCTGAACTAGAGCAACTCATCCAACGCCAGCTCGCCGCTGGCAAATACCAATCTGCCCTAGAGGTCATCACAGCAGGCATACACCTGCTCGACCAGCAAGACGACATCTATCAAGGGCGACTCCCCGAACTCCAGCAAGATGCCCAGATCGGCTGGGAAGCAGCCCAGCGAGGCGACCTAGTCGAAGGCCCTTCCGCCATGGCCCAGATTCGAGAAAACCTGCGGTCTCGCCACGCCTCCGCCGAATAATGACCCCTCAGTTTTACCTGACCCAGCCCGCTATTCAATACATTGAGGCCATTGCAGACTACATCGCCGGTCAAACTGGGCTCCAACAGGCCGAGCGCTTCCTCTCAAAGCTTGATGCCAAATTCGCCAGAATTACCCAATTTCCTAATCTGGGGCGGCCACGCGACGAAATCCTCCCAGAGCTGCGCAGCCTCTCAATGGAGAGCTACCTCATTCTCGGCGTTGCTTAACGCAAGTATAATTTGCCCCCTCAGCCCCCCAATTTTGGGGGGAGCCAGAGTCTCAAAGCCCCCCAGAATTAGGGGATTTAGGGGGCCATGCGGGGTGCCCTGGTTGTAGCCTTTTAACTCAAGGGCTAGGTCAACTTCTTCACCTCTGTAGATGTTGTTGACCTCGTACCCATCGTGCTTGTTGCCCAAGACATCGTATGAGAAAGTCTCCCAGCGGGTCATAATTTTAGCCATTACTCCTCTTTGCTCTTGCTAACACTAATGGCTTGCTGCAGTTCTCGAAGCAGGACAAGTACTGTTCGGTCCTCACTTGATAAAAAGGCTTGGTCACTCAAAGCCTTCACTGACTTATCTACGGTGGGTACTAAATGGTCGGGAAATTCGATCTGCATGTGATCTCTCCTACTTGAGCAGTGGTCATTGCATCATTGAGAGCGCGTTGTCTCGCATCCTGATGCTCTTTTGTGCAGCCGTATACTACGTTCAGCCTATAACCTAACTCTTCTAATTCTTCTTTGAGATTAGTGAACTCAGGCTCTGTGCACTCGGTGGTCATCAAGAAGATTGCTTTAAGGCTGCACGCGCCGTGTTGGCCTACGTGCTCGTAGCTTAGGCGGTGTTGCTGAATGGCAGTATGAATTTGCGAAATCCGGAAGGAGTTTTCAAAGATTTGAGCCGTCGCTTCATACCCTGAATCAGCAACGCCTCATTCTCCATACCGTAACCGAATCTAGAGTAGACATCTTGCGAGTCGTCAGTGGCTACCGAGACCTAACGAGTTTGTTCACAGACAACGACGAGGAGTAATCGACTTTCGGTAGACACGGTAGACGCCCGGTAGACAGGGTGTCTACCGGGCAAAAGCCTTTATCCACAAGCTCTTCAGCCATTTCGGTAGACGGTAGACACTTTCCTAGCAATTCCCCATTGGCAAACCCTGTCTACTTGTCTACCGTTTCGCTATAACCCTTGCCCATCAACACTTTCAGCGGTAGACACCCCGTCTACCGTTTTCTCAAATCTGTCTACCGCGTCTACCGTTGCCCGCCACCGCAGCCGATTCCCTATCCCCTGGGTTTCCCCATACCCCATCGCCTCCAGCTCCAAAAAATGAGCGCGAATCACCTCCACCCCCACCTTCCGTAAGCTGCGCTCATAGTTGCGCACATCCTTCGCCCGCAGCCAGCCCCGCACCCGCGATAGCTGAATCAGCTTCGTATAGACCGGCTCCAGCGCCCCATCCACCGTATTCCCGTCCGCATAGAGCAGCTTCACCTGGCCAATGAACCAACGTCCCAGCTTAATCGCAGCCCTCATCTTCTCGGCATCTACCGCATTAGCCGGTAGCCCCCCGTCCATCACTGCATTCAGGCAGTGGAGAATTAGCGCCAGACGCCCCGTATAGCCCTGCATTTTGGAATACACCGCCTGTAAACCTGGGTGGGTCTCCGTCACCCGCAGCTGATCCAACTGGTCATACCAGTCTGCAAATAGAACCTTAGCCTCAGGCGTCAATCGGTAGCACTGGGGAGACAGCCCCTCCAGCTTCTGGTAGAGGCTATAGAGCCGCTCCGACACGTCATAGCGAACCGTCCGCCTGGGAAAGGGCGCAGGCTTCAGCGGCAGCAAACACCACAAAAACCTAGCCCACTGTCCACTGGCATCCGAGCAATCCCCCATCATCTCCCGCAGAATATCGGGCTGAATTGTCCCCGTCAGACTCAAGCTGGTGCGCGGTAGGCTGATGCGCAGGCCACTGGCCCGATCCACTTTCAGCCCTGAGCCATCAAAGGCTGTTAGTAGCGATTCTTTATCGTTCCCTCGGCCATTGCGGTATTGGTTCTGCCCCTTGAACAGACCTGCCAGCTCATCCGGCGTCACCAAAATGCCCCGCTCTGGTTGTTGGGCTTGAATACGGGCGATCGCTTCCCGTGTTGCATCGGAGGTGTGATACTCCCGTGGCATTGGCTTCCTGGGACGAAGGCCCCTCTCCTCTGCTCGGGTCTGTTCCCATTCCCGCAGGTCAATCTCATACTCCGAGGCGGCATACTCATACTCCTGATCCGCTTCCACCTGGAGTAGTGAGAGCGGCCCCAAAATCTGCCGCTGAATTGGGCTCTTCTTACTGCCCGAAGGGGCCACCAATCCTGTGAAGATAATCGGTGGCACTGAGAACCCCATCCCGGCATCAATCTCTAGCTCTGTGCCTACCCGTAGCAAAGATGCCGCAACTGGCAGCAACGTCACCAGCATCGCCGCTGGCGTCGCGCCGATCCAGGCAGCAATCTGCTCCAAGGGTTCTGCTAGATCAGGATGAAGGTAATCCCGTAGTGCCAACTGGTAGTCACCGATTTTGAGCAGCCGGTGAATCTCGGCTCTGCGGTCGTCCCGCTCCTCGATTTGCTCCAACTCCATCTGCACCAGGCTAACCAGGTTACCAATATCCTTGGCCGATAGCTCCGTCTCCTGATGCCACTGCACCACCTGCGCGGCCAGGGCTAGTTCGGTGGGACTAGTGCCCAGATAGGTACGAATCTGGTCTTGTAGGACTTGTACCGACAGTCGCTTGGGGTCTTGAGTTGAGATGACCTCCAACTGCCGTCGATCTTGCACCGCTGCCCGAATCTGCTCCGCTGTAGCCCCATCGTGAATCCAATCCACCACATCCAACCCACCATGCTTGGGCAGGTTGTGCCAGCGTAAACTGTCTGGGTAGGGATAGCACCACTGGGCCAAGGGAAAGTCTTGGGCCACGTCCTCCATGTGGGCCATGCCGACCTGATCGCGATCCGGGCACAGCACCAAGCTCGCATCCTGCAAATCCTGACGGTAATCGCCATAGCTGCGGTACTTCTTGGAACCGCCCAGAGTCGTGGTTGCGGGAATGCCGATCGCCCACAGGGCATCAGCACAGCCTTCCCCCTCCACCATCCAGATGGGTTGACCGATGGATATGGCATTCTGAACATCCCGGTAGCGGTAGATCGGCACCTGGGCTTTAATGTCAGGGGTTAGTCCTTTGATCCACTGTTGCCCGTTCCAGTGGTACTGCACAAAAAACTTCGCACCGTTGCCCCGATCTACCCGCGTCACTTTCACCAACGGCTGCCCGACACGGCTGGGATAGAAGTAATCCTGCCGCTGCTGGGGTCGAACCGGCTTCTCGGGGGAGGCGGTGGCTGCAAAGTATTGCCCCCACATGCCATCGGCTGTTGCACCCCGATAAACGTAGCCATCTACCGCTCCATCCTCGTCTACGTAGGTGTGGCAGAACACGACCTCCTCATTCCAGCGGCAGTCTTGGTCTTTGGTGCGTCCACAAATTGGACAGGGGCGCGATCGCCCCGAGTAAATGTACTGTGCCATGATTAGCTCCTCAGGTTAGGAGCCGGGCCATCACCATCAACCTACTATTGGGCTCAGTAGATTGCCCAATCAGCTTTTTAGTCTTGGATATTACCCATGACTTTGCTATAGTTGAAAACAAATATTTCAGTAGCAGGTTAATGGAGGAAGTGATTCTGACCAACCACTTCAAGACGTTGATTAACCCGGCTGCAAAAAGTCAAAAAAGAACTCGGCACCCTGGCTAATAAGTAGTTAGGGTGTTTTTTCAATCAATCTTGAGCTTAAGGAATGAGGCTAGAAAGCTATCAACAACTTGACTAAACTCTGAAAGCCCTATTTGCTGTTTTTCAGCTTCGATGAGTTATTTCGAGTACCGGGCTGAGATGGTTTTTTACGATTACTCAACAAGCTGGACTGGTAAATTCTAATGGCCCGCTGGTGAGCGATTGGGTCATGACGATTGTGTAGCCAGTCTTGCATCAGCTCAAGGTTGTAGCGAATGCAGCGGCTGTTAATGCGAACCCAATGGATGCCCTCGATCAGCACCCCCTGCAACCGATAACGCTTCAGTGTCGTATCGCTGAGCTTGAGGTACTGGGTAGCCTCCTGCTTGCTGATGAATTGGGCCATGGTTTACTCTTCCTCGCTTATACCGCTGGGGCCAAATCTCATGGGGAGGCAGGCCAAGTTTGCTCGCCACCACTTGCTCAATTCGGCGCGATCGCTGTCGAGTCAAAGCATGGGAGACTGCTGAGGTACCGATATTCAGTTCTTTCGCGATGCTAGTCAGAGTCCAGCCCTGCTTGCGCAGAGCTGCTTTAATATCTTCTACATGCATAGAATGGTCTAACTCCATCAATATATCGATGACGTTAGCAATAAATAAATTGCATGTCAAGCGCTATAAATTGCGATCGCAATTAATGAATGTAATCCTATGACTAATCCATTACCTAATAAGGCGCAGGTGAATACCACAGACCTTGATCAGTTTCCTGCTCGCCTGAAGCAAGCTGTTGGCGACAAAAGTATCCGAGGCTTTGCCAGAGATTGTGGCTTTTCTGACACTGTGCTCCGCCAATATCTCAATGGTCAAAGTGAACCCACCCGCCCGGCATTGCTCGCTATAGCACGCACAGCTAATATCAGCGTAGAGTGGCTGGCAACAGGCCAGTGTGTGACGGCTCCTCATGACTTATCTCAAGCGTTAGCTGAGAAGTACACTTATAAGGAGCCACTGGCATTTGAGACGGATTGGCTACAGACAGAGTTCCCTGATTCATTTGAGAATCTGATGCTAGTCCAGATGGTTGATGACAGTATGGAGCCTACCCTTCCGATAAAAGCGCTGGTGCTTGTAGACACCACAGATCGAGATCTGGGGGCGGTAACCCATGGCATCTATCTGCTCAAACTGGATGACCGAATTTTGGTTAAACGCCTGCAATATGTTGCGGAGAAGACGATTCGAGTTCTGAGTGATAATGCGGCTTATGAAACTTTCTCCCTCGTCTTGTCGAGCCCATCTAGTGGATTAAGCCTTATGGGTAGAGTTATTTGGGTTGGCCACAAATTACATCTCGTATGACTTTTGTGAGAGTTGACATTTACTTATTGATGTCTGTCAGGCTGAATATTATTCCTTCTAATTCTGCCAAGCTAAGATCTTTTGTCGTGCAGCATTGGCTTTTGCCTGTGCCACCTGAGCTTGAGTAACGCCTCCAAGCACCGATGCCACAACTACACCCATTGCTCAAAACTAACGCTGTCGAAAAAACGTGAGTCTCCAACGGAGGGGGCGCGGTAAGACGTAGCCTTTGCTCCCTCCAGCAAGTGCTTGCCAAAGTTGGTGTCTAGGTCATGACAGATAGCGCTCCTCGGCAACCATCAACCCCTAAAAGAACGTTGGCACCTCAATCTGACTAATTAAGCCAGCATAGTGCTCCAACAGAATTTTAGGATCATGGCCAGTCAGCTTGGCGACCTCAATCACCGACATCCCCTTCGCCAGCATGTGGCTAATGAACGTATGCCGGGTGTTGTACTGGGTACGATACAGCCCGTTTTCTTGAGTCATGCCGCACTTCTTCAAAATGCTCTGCCAGGCCCGATTTAGGAAGTTGGTCGCATCAATCGGTTTGCCCTTGGGACTGGGAAAGACCAGAGTATCGGGCTTGTAGTCTTCAGGGCGAATGGCTAACAACAGGTTCTGTAGATCAACATTGCACGGGAAAAACCGCGCCCGATTCGTTTTGGTAGCTTTTCGCAGGCGAGCCGTTCCGGTGCCCTTACGTACCAGGGTTTCGTTAAACGTGATTTCAGTACAGTCGCGACGAATATGCTTCCACTGGAGGCCTATGGCCTCACTGGTTCTACAACCTGTCATAAATAGGAAGCGAACATAGTTAGTGTAGTGAGCATAGTAGCGGTCGTCGCGAAAGGTACCGATAATCTGCTTGATTTCTGCCTCGCTAAAGGGAGCAACTTTGAGCGGTGGCACCGGGTGACACATCTCCGTCAGCCCGGTAAACGGGTTTTCCCAACTTGCTTCCACCAACTTATTCTGCTGCACCCAGTTGCCAAAGTCATTCAGGATGATCACCTGTTTCTTAATGGTGGCAGGGGAAGCACTTTGTAGCATAAACGTGACGAACTCTTGAGCTTCCCGGCGGCCAAGGATCTTATGCCCGAAATTACGCACTTTTTTGGGAATAGGATTATACATGCTCACGATGGTGAAGGGGCTCTCTAGCCGCTGCCCCTTATCTTCTACAAATTTGTCCCAGTGCTGCTGAAAGACATCGGTATAGATCTGAGACGTCTCAGATCTAGGCTCAAGCACTGGAGGTGGATCCTCAGGCTTGTATTTTTGCAACGTGGGGTCAAAATTGCCGCTCAGCATGTCTAACTCAATCTGCTGGGCCTTTTGTGTTGCGACCTTGCGGTTGATGATGCTATCTGGCAAGCCAACCGACAGGCAGTAACGCTGGCTCTGGTAACTCCACCGCAGCCGTAAGCGCTCGGAGTAAACTTCGACTTTAACTTGTCCTTTAGCCATAGTTCAGAGTGGGGGTCATGTACATCGCCTGTACCCTTGCCGTTATTTACGGTGATCCCAGACCCCATCAGTCCGCCTTTCGTGCCCGGAGGTTTATACCAATTTCGTACCAGTTTTTACCTCTAAACTGCCCCAAAGTGACCCAACATCACGGCCGCGTTGCTAAAGAGCAATCAACATCTTGATGGCTGAATCCTTTTCGGGAAGAGCGTTTGAGACTGAAACGCTTGAAAGCGGGTGATGGGACTCGAACCCACGACATTCAGCTTGGGAAGCTGACGTTCTACCACTGAACTACACCCGCGAAAACTGCCGCGTCTAGCATTATGCCATGTTTTTCTAGGCTTTGGGTGCTGTGAACCTACATTTTACGATCGCCCCTGCCCAACCCGTGCGCGAAAACAATACAAAGGTTGTCTCAGGTCACAGCCAAGCACCATCGGCTGCGTTAACGTGACACTATGTAATGCGTCCGTAGCCCCCTGCTTTCGGATTGCCATTGCCAATTTATGAAGTCGAGGGCGATCGCCTTTCTTGAATGATTCCGTGGTTTTTTGCCTTGTTAGTCTGTTTTTCTTCTATCCTTAGGAAAAGCGATCGGATAGTCACGGCAGCTAGCCTCTTGGTCACCAAGACAAGGATCCCGATCACTCACCTCACTCATTCACTGACGTCTCTCTTCATTGGTGGGCATTCAGGATGTTTAACGCTACCGAACTGCTAATTGACAGCTTCGTTCAAGATCTAAAAGATGGGTATCGTCGGGCTTACGGCAGCCTCAATTCCGACTATGAAGACATCATTGGTTGGGTTGGGTCGATGGCGCTTGAGAATATCGCCAACAGCGATGCTCTCTACCACAACGTCGAGCATACGATTTTGGTAGCCCTCGTAGGACAAGAGATTCTACGGGGTAAGCACATCCGTGAAGGTGGCGTTTCGCCCAGCGACTGGCTGCATTTCATCATCTCCTTGCTATGCCACGACATCGGCTATGTGAAGGGTGTATGCCGGCAAGACAAAGAAGGCGTCTATGCCACCGGGCAGGGCGGCAAGATGGTCAAATTGGGCATGGGTTCATCCGATGCATCTTTAACGCCCTACCACGTCGATCGCGGCAAGCTGTTCGTGGATGAGCGGTTTGGCAACAACAGCAAGATCAGCGCTGAAATTATTAAGCGCAACATTGAGTTAACCCGCTTTCCGGTTCCCAACGAGGCGGATCACCAAGACACCACCCACTATCCCGGCCTCATTCGAGCTGCGGATTTGATTGGGCAGCTCAGCGATCCCCGCTATCTCAAAAAAATTGGGGCTCTATATTACGAGTTCCATGAAACCGGTGAAAGCAAAAAGCTAGGGTATGAACATCCTGGCGACCTGCGGCGCAACTATCCCAAGTTTTACTGGAACGTGGTCTATCGCTACGTCAAAGACGGAATGCGATATCTAGAACTCACCCAGCAAGGGAAGCAAGTCCTAGCCAACCTGTATTCGAATGTGTTTGTTGTTGAACACGACATCCATGCCTTAGAGGACGTGATTTCGGCAAGCTAGGAGAGGATTCTAGACAGCATCGGGTTACATCCAGCGTTGCAAGCCGGCCCCCTCCCCCAAAAGGCTCCTACCTACCCATCCCACACCTGTGACCACAGTCCTGAAACCCCTGCCTAGTAGGGTGCTGCACCGTCTCATAAGGCTTGGATGTGCGCCGCCGCTTTAGCGGAGCCATACCGCAGGCTCCGCATCTTGCTCACTAGGGCGCTACAACAACGATGGTGCCCAGTTGCACCAATCGAAAAATCTCATCAATGTGGTGATCCAGCATGCGGATACAGCCATGGGACGCTGCTTGGCCAATGGAGCTGGTGTCGGGGGTGCCGTGCATGCCTACCCAGTTATAGCCATCAGTCCAAAAGCCAATCCAGCGATCGCCCAGGGGGTTACTGGGATGCCCACTGCGTACCACCTCTCCGGTGAGGGGGTTCATCCAGTCTGGGTTGGCAATCATTTGCGTCACCTGAAATTGACCGACGGGCGTTTGCCAGCCCTCTCGCCCTACGGCAATCGGGTAGGTCTGTAGGGCAGTGCTGTTTTGGTAGAGCGTCAGCCTGCGATCGCTGAGGCTAATTTGCACATGGGTGACTGAGCCTGGGCCATAGCCATCCAGCCCATAGCCATCCACGTTGATAGGGGGTGGAGGTGCCACCTCGGGCGAGGGCGTCGTTGGCTCATTCAAACCAGGCTTGCCCGCATACCCAGCCGATCCGTACAGGAGAAGGGCGATCGCCACCCCGAAGCTCAAACCTATGCGTTGTCCAATAACCATACCCGTTTCACGACTCCAGGGATACTCATGCGATGCAGTGGCAGTTTTGCCTCTCTAAAGATATACTTTGCTGGCCGGCGATCGCCAATAGTTGCTCTTGAGACCCTAGGTCTAGGCTGCATCCTGTTGTCCACCGCAAGTTCCTGTAACTATCATTAACCTATTGGGAATGCTAATGGAGAACCATCAGGAGCGATCGCTAACCCAATATCCCAACCCGGATTAACGCGCACATTTTTATAGTGAGGAAGAGTCAATGGGTATGACGACAAACGTATGCATGAGCGTCTGCACCCTTGCGGCCGCATCTGTTCTCTTTGCTGGCCCTGCTGTTGCCCAACAAACAGGTGAAGTGGTGGTGGTGTATCCCGAAACGATTCCCGAAACCTACAACCGCACCTTCTTCCGCAATAGCCCCAGCTTTTACGTCAATCGCGGGGTTCTTGAACAAATCGACAGCTTGCTGGGCGTTGGTCTCCCTGGAAGCGGCTTCATTGAAAATGAAATTGCCTCTGATGGTCGAGCCATCAGCAACCTCACCCAAGATCTGTTGCGCCAGCAGGCCAATGATTCACCGCTGATTCGTACGGCAGACCTCGTCAGCCCCTACGAAACATCCCTGCAGCTCCAGCCCATTGTGCCCACCGAGCGCTTCGACCCAGCCCCTCCCTACAATCCCCCCATCATTCGCCAGCAGCCCTCCGCAGCCCCCGTTCCTGGTCTTTGGTAGAGACGGGTTCGGATCATCCCTGGGAGCGATACAATTCTTAATGAATTCGCCTACACTTGAGAGGAATCACCTAGTTTTAGGATCAGACTCTCGGTGCTATTAGGACTTGATAATCTCGGGGAAAAAACCCTCAATCGAATTGCAGAGCTAGCCCTTTCTAGCCAGTTAGATCACATCGATGATTTGACCGTCCAGATCAAAACCAATATGGATCTGATTGCCCAAGGGCGGCTAGAGTCCATGTTGATTGATGGCAAAGGGCTAGTCATGCAGCAAGATTTGCGCATGCAGCACATGATCATTCGCATTGGGCAAGTCGCGGTTAATCCAATGGCGGCGCTGATGGGCAATATCCAACTCACCCATCCCACCCAAGGCAGCGCTCACATTACCCTCACGGCCTCCGACCTCACCCAAGCCTTCAACTCCAGCACTCTCAATGCTCAGATGCAGGGCGTGGTGATTGAAGAGGATGGGCAAGAGGTGGTTTTAGATGTGCAGTCGGTGAACTGCCAGCTTTGCGATACGGGGGAGCTGATCATTCAGGCAACGGTGTGCTTGCGTCATCAAGACAAAGCTCAGCAGGTTGAATTTTACGCAACACCCCAAATTATGGATCAGGGACGACGGGTGCAGCTCGACCAAGTGCGCTACACCCAGGGGCAAGATCTGCCGCCAGCCGTCACCCAAGCGTTGATCGAGCGTGCAACCCAAGTCTTAGATCTCAAGAACTTTGAGATGGACGGCATCCATCTAAACTTGGAAACATTGACGGTAACCGCAGAGACCCTCACCCTAGAGGCGATCGCCCATGTCATTCGGTTCCCTAAGCTTTAGAGGTCAAGGGTTTGGCTCGTCGGCTGGATCCAATCAACTCGGGCTGACTGCCATCAACTAAAAAAAATTTGTCTTGCCTCTATGACGTAAGCGCAAATTATGTTAATTTAATTAAGGCGATGAGGGCAGCCAACTGGCCTTGTCAACTATGGTGAACGTCAAGTTATCCCATTCGGCTCAATAGCTCAGGGGTAGAGCAGGGGACTCATAAGCCTCGTGTCGGTGGTTCAAATCCACCTTGAGCCATTTTTAATCATTGCTTTGACTAACTCATCCCGTACAGGTGTACTCTCTCATGCAGGTATGAGTTGAGTGAATGGCGACGACGTCCCTTCTCCACTCATGGCAATCGGCTTGACTCTCTCTTAGAGAAAGCCATATGCAGACTATGAGAGGCGATCGCACTGATGGATCAGGGATTGCGGGAAACAATGATTTCACCAGTTGATTTTGAGGACGAGCGTTTATGGTGTTGAGGCGATGTCTTACGCTGCACCAACTACAAGGTCAACGATCGAACTGCAATCAATATTTTTCATTCTATCCTATTTAAGATATGAACGTGCCCAACCATAATGCAAAGGGTCTTTGCTGAGAAGATATTCTGCAACTTCTTTACGTTTGTCCTTGTCTTTCGTCATCCTGACAATTTTTTTAATTTCATCGTCTGGATCATCCGCCCCACGTTCCACTGCCATCCCAAACCACTTATCACCCTCTAAATATTCGCGGCGGTCATAGTGAATTGCCCCCATTAAGGTGTAAGGCTGGTGGCTCTCAGGCTGACACTCCATTGCTTGGGTAGCACAGTGTTCTGCATTATCGAGCTGCTCAAGATCCCGAAACGCAGCACCTCTCGTTACCCAGAGAGCTGATTTTAGGTCAGATTCCTGAACTTTTTGCCAGTTTATGTTGTCTGTAACCTTTAGCGCATTTTTCGGCTCATCTGCCTTACGCCAATTACTACTAGCACTGGGTAAGTTCCACTTATTGCCAGTTCGTTGATAGTCTTTCTCATAAAATACGGCTTCTAATCTGTAGTAGGCAGTTGCTATTTTTCCATGTCGGGAAAGACGACCTTCTTCCATAAGTTGAATTACTTGTTTGGGATCGAGTCGCTCTCCTCGCTCAATCTTGAGCATGATTGCGTAAAATGGATCAACTTCTAACTGACCCACAATCTGATAGCTCACTTTCAGTATCTTAAAGTGGATTTCTTTAGCAATTTCTGCTGTTTCAAGCAGTTCTTCGTTGATCAGCCACTGAATATCATCTTCAGTGACGTCAGATTCTATGTTTCTAAGGATCTGAAATAATTTACTTGAAGGATCACTATTTTTGTATCGAGTAGCTTGATATCTAGTTTTGAGTTGCTTGAATAGCTTTATGTCCTTACGTTTCCTGTCAATTTCAATAAGCTGAGTTAGCTTCTGTTGTTCAAGCCACTTGCATTCACTATTGTCAAGATCTTGTTTCTCTTTTATTTTCTTTAAAATGCCATAGAGTGGGCTAGAAATAGAGGTGTCGGGGAAAGAATCAATACTATATTTTGCTTTTAGATCTAAAAACTCAGTGATAGCTTCCCTGTCATGCTCCTGCTGCCAATAAATTTTCAGCGTTTCTTCAAAATCATGATCTAGAAGCCAATTAGCGTCAAAGTCAGATAGTACCTCTCTTGAATCAAGTTTTTTCAGGATTGAGTAGAGAGGCTCTTCAGGGTAGTGATCTAGATACCTAGTTGCTTTATAGCTAATTTTCAAGGCTGCAAAATTTAGGATCTCTCGAATCAAGGTAGTTGTTGCCACAAGATTATGACTATTTAAGACCTCAAATTCTGAACTTGTGAGAAAAACTCTACTCTCTAATTTCCAAAGTATTGAGTAAACTGAACTAGTAATTGGAAGGTCTAGCTCTTCTGGAATTTTGTACTTAGGTCGTAGATTCAAAGATTCAACTTCTAGTCTTTTGAAATCCTCTGCCTGATATTGTTGCAAAGAAATAGTTTCAATGGTTTTGAAAAGGCGATTGTCAGTCAACCATTGAAACTCTAGGTCTGTAAGTTGTATGCTCAGTTCAGCCTTTCTCAAGATGAAATATAGGAAGCTATTAAATTCAGCACCTTTATGCTGACCTATCTGATATTTTTCTCTGAGGGCGGCAAAGTGCTTTTTCTGTAGATCACTACTATTCATAGTTGTGTAATATTCCGTCCAGATCACCTAGGATCATCTTACCCACTCCATAGTCAATCTGCTACAGTCTGCCAGTTGGAAAGTATCAAAGCCACCTAATTTTTAGCTTGTATGTTCCCTGACCCATCTTTGTGGTACCTCTTGCTAGCGATGAGCTAGATCTAATATTGAATATTATTTTTCCAATAAAAATTAGGTTGAAATGCTCTGCATGCTGATCTGATAGGTGTGTTATTGGGCTTTTGAGTTGGCTTTATTGCTTATAAGGATTTGATAATCTGCCAACGCACTTTAACAAGTTGACTATAGCCAATCTCGAAGATAATCTACCATCACAACAAGTTTTGGCGATCGCTATCTGCCATGACGATGCAAAACCTTGCTAAGGGGTTGAAACCTAGAAGCGGTTACTTTCAGGTTGCAGGTCGCGGAGTTCAGGTTGCGTGAGGAACAGGTTCCGGGCAATGTCGTTTTGATAACCTCACCAAAGGATCAAAGCGATCGCCTCCTAGCTACCCATCTATAAAAGTCTCCCTGGTTTGCCCTGAGGGATGGGACTCAGAGGTTGAATGATCGGGAGGTGTGGATCTCGGGTGAAAGGAGCGACTTGGCATCCTAGTCCCCGAATGCCCCAAGAAATGCAACAATGGTTTACATAAAAAATGATTGTGAAAGCGATCGCTCAAAGCTGTATCCATAGCTAGATGCTCGGCATCTCAGTGAAAGGATAACCTGTCTACCAAGGGCATCTTAAGCATTCACTCCTACATGTTTCAATTACTCACGTTTTGATAATCCGCCGTGGCTTCTCAACCTTCTCTCAATCTTGTCGCCCAAGCTAGACCCATCAAGCGATCGCTGGCTGGCAGCATCTTCTCAGACAGCCTGACGGTGTTTTGGGGAGACTGGCTAGACTTGCGAGTTCGCGTGATGCAGGTGGTGGCCTCGGGTCTCGTTTCGCCCCTGATCTACATTCTGGCCTTTGGTCTAGGGTTGGGCAGTGCTCTAGATACCGTGGTTACGCCCTCGGCGGGCGAGACCTATCTGCAGTTCATCTTGCCGGGCATGGTGGCCCTTTCCTCCATGACCATCAGCTTTGGCGGCACGACGTTTTCCATTTGCGGTGAACGTCTTTATAGCAAAACCTTTGAGGAAGTTTTGCTGCTGCCGGTGCATCCCATGGCCCTGTTCCTAGGCAAAATGCTGGCGGGGGTGGTGCGGGGGCTAATGACATCGGCATCGGTGTTGGCGATCGCCCTAGTGGTGACCGGAAACTGGCGGTTTGTCAGCCCGCTTTTCTTGCTGGTGCTGGTGCTCAACTGTGCCGTATTTTCTGGGTTAGGGGTGATTGTGGGATTGAATGTAAAATCCCTAGAAAGTGTGGGATTGCTCAACAACTTTCTAATTGTGCCCATGTCCTTTTTGGGCGCGACCTTTTTTGATCCCCAAACCCTGCCCACTGCCCTGAAGGTGATTGTCTACCTGCTGCCGCTGACCTATACCAGCACGGGGTTACGGGCTGCCACCTACCTACCCTTGTCTGATTTTCCCTGGATTAGCCTGCCGGTCTTGCTGGGGGTGGCGATCGCCCTCTGTGCTGTCGGCGCTTATCAATTTGCCCATCAACAAGACTAGCCCTGGATGGGGGCGATCGCCGGCCCATTCCTTGGGCTATGATTAGAAGCTTGTTGACTCACTTTTTGCCTCAGCCATGGCTTCCGACGATATTCGCGCAACCCGTCTTGAAAAAGTTGCCCAACTTAAGGAGCTGGGGATCAACCCCTACGCCTACCGTTGGGACTCCACCCACTGTGCTGCCGAGCTGCAGGAGAAGTATGCCGATCTGCCCAATGGTGAAGCAGTAGAGTCGGCGGAGGTGGCGATCGCTGGGCGCATTCTCACCCGCCGGGTCTTTGGCAAGCTGGCCTTCTTCACCCTGCAAGATGAAAGCGGCACCATTCAGCTTTACCTGGACAAGGGCAAAATCCAAACCCACATGGCTGAGGTCGATGCCGATGCCTTTACCCACCTCAAGCAGTTGACGGACATTGGCGACTTTTTGGGCGTGCGTGGCTCGATTCGCCGCACCGATAAGGGAGAGTTGTCGGTCAGCGTTGCGAGCTACACGATCCTCACCAAAGCTCTGCTGCCCCTGCCCGATAAGTGGCATGGGTTGACGGATGTGGCCAAGCGCTATCGTCAACGCTACGTAGATTTGATTGTCAATCCAGACGTGCGGGAAACCTTCCGTCGCCGTGCCCGCATCACCGCCTCAATTCGCCGCTACTTAGATGACCAGGGGTTCATTGAAATTGAGACGCCGGTGCTGCAAGCCGAGGCAGGAGGAGCCGATGCCCGACCGTTTATCACCTACCACAACACCCTAGACCTAGAGCTTTATCTACGGATTGCCACCGAGCTACACCTCAAGCGGTTAATTGTGGGTGGCTTTGAAAAGGTGTTTGAAATGGGGCGCGTGTTCCGGAATGAAGGCGTATCTACGCGCCATAATCCGGAATTTACTAGCATTGAGGTGTATCAAGCCTACGCAGACTACCACGATATGATGGATCTGACGGAAGCCCTGATCGTCAACGCCGCCAAAGCGGTACTGGGAACGCTGACCCTTGACTATCAAGGCACGTCCATTGATCTGACGCCTCCTTGGCGACGGGTTACCATGCATGAAGCGGTGCAGGACAAAACAGGCCTGGATTTCCATGGGTTCACGACGGTGGATGAGGCCCGAGACGCCGCTACTGCCGCTGGGCTGCATCATTTAGATGACTGTGCCAGTATTGGGCATGTGCTCAACGCGGCGTTTGAGCAAACGGTGGAAGAAACCTTGATTCAACCCACCTTTGTACTGGATTACCCCGTGGAAATTTCCCCTCTCTCTAAACCCCATCGCGAGAAGCCAGGTCTGGTAGAGCGCTTTGAGCTGTTTATTGTCGGACGGGAAACCGCCAATAGCTTCTCGGAGCTGACCGATCCCGTGGATCAACGCCAGCGCCTAGAAGCCCAAGCTGCTCGCAAAGCAGCAGGGGATGTGGAGGCTCAGGGTGTGGATGAAGACTTCTTGACGGCTCTAGAGTATGGGATGCCGCCCACGGGGGGCATGGGTCTGGGCGTCGATCGCCTCGTCATGCTGTTGACCAATTCTCCCAGCATTCGAGATGTAATCGCGTTTCCCTTGCTGAAGCCAGAGCGATCGGATGACGCTGCTGACGACTAGAGGGGTTAGGCTACCCAGCATCTGTTGCTGTCAAACCGTTGGCCGACAAGCGATCGCCTCTGGTGTGCTTTTCAATGGGCTTGCATTCTAAAGAGCGGGTTAGCGATCAAATCTGATGGGCGATCGCTATGATGCACTAGTATTAAACGCGAATAATCTACAAGAATTAGCCATGAAATACGTTTCTGCTGTTACATCCCTTCTGCTTGTCTCAACCCTAACCTTGGCTGGCTGTGGCGGTAATGACTCGACCGCCGAGGATCCGACTACCGGCGACAGCACCACGACGGAAACACCGACTGAGACCCCAGCAGGGGAAGCTCCCACGGCAGATGCTCCTGCCGGAGATACGCCCGCTGAGACACCCACGGCGGAGGCACCCGATACCCCTGCTGCTGAGGCCCCGGCTGGTAGCCAAGTTTATGAAGAGCCGAATGGCTTGTTTGAAGTCGCTTTTCCCAGCGGCTATGAGTTTCAAGAAACGGGCAGTGGCGTTGTCTTTGTGTCTGCCGATGATCAGTTTGGTGGCTCTATAGACTTTGGCCCAGCGCAAGGGCAGCAGCTCACCGATGAACAGCTTGAGACGGGTCTAAAGCAAGAATATGAAACCCGCTTAACCGAAGTTGAATGGCAAGGAACAGAGGTTCAGCCGGATGGCAGCTTACGGCTCGATTGGATCGGTACCGATCCCCAGGGCAATGTGTTAGATTCCGTGAGCTTTGTGGAGCAACGAGGGGATAACATTTTTATTCTGAATCTCCACGGCATCAATGCCCAATATGCCAACTACAACACCGATGCTCAAACCATTGTGAATGCCTACCGCATCAATGAATAGGGTTTGACGCGTAGGGTTTGACATAGACGGAGCGGCGGATGCACTTTCAACTACGTTGGCATCTGCCGCTCATAACAGTTAGGTAACGGTTTCGTTAGAAACGGTTCAGTGGCGGTTAAGCGATCGCCTACACAGGAACGCCAATAACACTGCGGAATACCCAACCAACGATGCTCATGACAATGGCCATGAAGAATGCGCCCAAAATAGCGCTCCAAATGCCGTGTCTCAAACGAAAGCCCACGACTAATTTAGCTGCTAAGCCAAAGACAATCGTGTTGAGGATCAGTCCATAGATTCCGAGAGAGACCCAGTTCAAAAGAGCCGTTGCACTCAGCAACCACTGACCAATTGCGTTGAGTAGCCCAAAGACAGCCCCAGAAATCAGAGCTTTTCCAAAACCATCAATTTCAACGCCGAGCAGCGGAATTTTAGACACGATAATCAGGCTAATCGTGACGAATAGCCAGATGATAATAAGCTGTGTAATGTCCATACGTTTAACACGTCCTTCAGGTGACAGGTGTACCGAGATTGATGAAGAGCCGGGCTAAGAGACGATCGCCCGTTAGGAACCATAGCTCCTCGGTTAGGTCATCTACAGGTCGCCCTTATCTTCAGTTCACCATGAACAGACATGCTCATGGCAAGTATCCGCCAAAACTGTATCATTTCAGCGGCTCTTTATAGAATCCTGTATAAGGGTTCTTCACGGCTCAGTCTGAAGGACGAAAGTGTCGAAGTTTGCCGCTCTTCCCTTAGGGTGATTTTGTCCCGGAGGGAGCGCTCGGAGAGGTTGACCGTTCTGGGCTACTGGGGGGCGTGAGGGGATCAATATCTCGGGGATCGATCAAGGGCACTTCGTCTGCCCTCGATGGCCCGTCAGGGGTCAAACGATTCAAATCATCAAACTCTTGATTGAGCAACTCATCGAGATCAAGGGATTCGTTTCCATCAAGGGCACTGCCGCCCTGGCGATCGGGTAGGGTGGCTAGGGCAACGCGATCGCTCCCCGTTGAGCGCAGTAAGTCTAGGACGCTCACCACTTCGTTGTAGCTGGCCGAACGAGACGCATAGAGCACAATCAACCCGCTGGGGCTACTGACTTGATAGGTGAGTAATTCGCGAATTAGCTCTTGTTCGTTCACCGGCTGGCGATCGACATAGAGTTGACCAATGGGATCAAGGCTGACAATCAGCATTTCGCGCATTTGACTGGTGCCCGAGCTAGCCCGCGGCAGGTCTACGTTGATGCCAGCTTGGCGGGTCAGCCCCATGGCTGCCAAGATGAAGAAGGTCAAAATGCAGAAGATCACGTCGATCATCGGTAGAATCTCGATGCGTGTTTCTTCGTCGGGAGAACCCATGTTGATTTTCATACGCCGTGCCCCTTCTCGGTCAATGTAGTTCAGTAGGTTGAGGATTCTTCGCTAGCCGGTTCGTCTGACGATGGGTCAGAGGAAGAGGGGTCTGTAGCGGGATCTGTGGCTAGATCTTTAGCTGGATCTGTGGCTGGATCTTTAGCTAGACCGTCACCATTGGCTGGCTGTGCTTCTTGGACGTTGGCTACAGCCGCGGCGGCTAGATGGGAGGGATGGGCCGATGGATGGGCTGGAGATGTGATGAACCGATGTTCTGACCAATCTTTGCGGTAGAGCAGTTCTAGCTCGTTGCCAGCCTTGCGAAAAATCTTGGATTGTCCAAAGACAAAGCCTTGAAACAGGCGATAAAAAGCCAAGCTAGCGATCGCAATGATTAAACCCGTCGCGGTGGTAATCAACGCCCTTGAAATCCCGAAGGTCACACCGGCGGTGGAGGTGGTACCAATATCCCCAAGGCTAATGGAGCCTAAGGATTCCATCAGCCCTAGCACGGTGCCGAGGAGTCCCAATAAGGGAGAAAGGGCAATCACGACTTCTAAAATTTTGTCGCCTCGGCGCATAGCCGTCAGCTCTTCGTCGGCCGCCGTTTCTAAAGCAAGCTGGAATACTTCTGGAACAGGCTGGTAGAGGTGGAGGGCATTGTAGAGAAAACGCCCAATGGGTTGATCATTGGCTCGGCGGGCAATATCTGCTGCGGCCTGCCAGTCTCGCCGTGCCGCTTCGATCACCCGTCCGGCAATCTCCCGCTCGCGAGTCAAGATTTTTGACCAAAACCAAATGCGTTCAATAATAGTCGTCAGTGCCAAGATGGACAGCACCAACAGCGGCCACATGGCCAAGCCGCCCTCTTGAAATAATTCAGGAATGTTCACAATGGCCTCTCACTCTGGAATGATCCTCACACCTGTCGTTGTATCCAGTTTGCATTCTACAGAGATACTGCACCAGTCACCCAGTATCATCCGCAAGAAATTCTGACGGATGTCTACACCGTTGGTCTAGGAATGGGGGTGAGCTACGACGAGAGTCAAGCGCGATCGCCCCCTAGTCGATACAATTCTAGGGTAATCGTTGGCAAAATGCCCCGCACTCATCATAATGGCACCCAGCCATAGTCTAGGCTAGGAAGGGCTGCCTTCGGGGTTGCTCACGAAACATGCATAGGAGCTTATGTGCTCCGCAACTGTTCTCGCCGTGAAGGTTTTGTACAAATGTTGAATAGGTGGTACCGCCAGATTCTCAATCATCCAACCTATCGCTGGATTTTGATTGTTGGCACACTGGTTTACTTTTTGAGCCCCATTGACCTATCACCAGACTTTATTCCCCTTTTAGGGCAGGTGGATGATGCTGTCCTCATGACGCTGTTAGTGTCGGGTCTGTTCCAAATGATCAGCGATCGCGTTCGGCCACCCGAGCCCGCCTCGCCGTCAGAGTCTGAGCCTGATGCTGCTGAGGTTGCTCAAGCCATTGATGTGGATGCCGTATCTATCGACTGAATGCGTCGCCTGCATCCATCGCCTGCATCCATTGGGAGAATCTACTCGCCAGGTTTTGGGCTGTAGCCTGGGAGACCAAGCATCTTAAGGGCAGGTAGTGCCTTCTACAACAGGCACAAGCCCCACGGATCCCTCGCACATCAGCGTAAAGGTGGTGCCTGCTCCCCCTGCCAGGCCAATCCAGACTTTGCCTAAATAGCCACGAATGGTGTTGTCGGTGGGGGTCGCCGTGGTTTGGGCGATCGCCTCCATGCCAACACCTTCTGGCTCCGTGGTGTAGGTGTAATGCTCGGTGAAGGTGCGAATGCCGACTTCCAAATCCGGTAATTCACCAAACCGTCGGTGCTGCAGATAGTGGGCTTGCTGGGCTCGATTGACTGCGCCAATGTACGACTGCGCTTCCGACTGCCGCGCCTTGGATACCTGGTTAATAAACGATGGGTAAGCCAAGACAAACAAGGTGCCTATAATCACAATGGATACCATAAGTTCCATCATGGTAAATCCAGCGTCTGTAGGTGGACTGCTATCTGCTAGGAGCGATCGCCTCGGTTGTGTCCGGATGGGTAAGGTCATCATGGGAATAGAGCAGGGCTAAGGTGGGCCTTAGGAAAATCAATCTGCTATGTCCCATCACGGCTGAGCGTGAAGCATCTCCAGCACCTGTTCACTATCAAGTTAGGTGTTGGAAGATCCAGGTTGGGTGGGGTTGCAGAAAGACTTCCCAGATGGATGAGACTGGGTGTATCTCTGCTCAAGTTTTCTAAACGGGCGATCGCAATCCGGAGGATGGGGTCAGTATCCTGTATCAATTGTGTCAAGACTTCCGTGAATATTCGATGAAGGGAAAATGCCCTTAGTAGTCTCAGGCGGACGTAACCCGCCTATGTGCTGAGGCGGGAAAACTTGTGTGTCCTGGAAGTCCTTGTCGTTCTTCTCTCTTCGTTCTTCTCTCTTACAGTACTAGGAGGGTTCAACAGCTTTGATTCGTTCCCACCAGCGGTTGAGCGGATAATAAATGACGGGCGACCACATACTGCTGAGAATGGCTGAACTAAGGGCAATGCGCTGGTGGTAATACCAAATTCTCGATAGCGAGTACTGAATCGAGTCGCGATCGTTGATCCAAGCATGAACACTAAACTGCAGGGCGGTAATGGTTTCAGACAAAACAGCCATGCCGAAAACAATCAGCGCAATGGAAATAAAATCTTCCTGCAGGAAACGCTGCTTTTGAATGCGGGCCGTCAAGACACCAGCAATCACCAGGCCGACGGCATGGGACGGCGTGGTGGCGGTCATGCCATCTTGGATGAGTCCTAAAACCAAACCAGCGATCGCCCCCTGCCATGCCGGCCGCTTGACGCTCCAAGCCACAACCCAAATTAATAGCCAATTGGGGCCAACGCCGAGCAGCTCCATGCCCGGAAAGCGAGTCGGCAACATCAGCACACAAAGCACCACCGACAGCACCGTAATGCTCCAGTTGGCGATGCGGGGCCCTTGCTTGCTTCCTAGATTGAGGCGATCGCTTAAGGTCATCACTCGGGTCATTGGAGTATCGCTGAGAGGAATCGCTGAGAAATATTACTGAGATTCATTAGAAGATGGAGCATCGTCAGGCATTACATCTTCAGGCATGGGCATCCGCGAATTGGGGGTAATAATCACCCACTCCAACCGACTAATGGGCGAGGTGAGCTCAATCACCGCCTCAGGAGCCGGGCTGCGGTTGAGGTTCACCGATTCCACCACCCCCACGGGTAGGCCTGGCGGAAACAGTTGGCTCAAGGAAGATGTGGACACCGCATCCCCTGCCTGCACCTCCGGTACCTTATCAAAAAATTCCATGACCACGCGGCTTTCAGACTGACCGCGAATGTAGCCCATGGAGCGCGATCGACTAATCGTGACCCCCACCTGACTCGATGGGTCGCTAATCAACAGCACGCGGCTGGTGTTGGGAGTCACCTGTACAATGCGTCCTACTAGCCCACCCGTGCCCGACACCACATCGCCCACCGAGACGCCATCACGACTGCCCTTGGCAACGGTGAGCTGTTGCCACCAATGATCGGAGCTGCGGCCAATAACGGGGGCAACAACGCCCGCCTGGGATGTATTCTCACGATAGTCGAGCAGTTCTTGAAGCCGACGATTTTCGCTTTCCAGCTCCACAACTCGCTGCTGCAGCTCTCGGGATTGGGCTGTTTCCAGCATGTCAACTTGGTCTGGCGTACCCTGGAACGGGCGCGACAAAATGCCGTACAGCTCCAAAAATATGCCAGCATTCGTTTGCCGGATGCCCCAGGCCAGACTTAACAGCAGACCCACCATCCCGGCTTTTAGTGCGTACTGACCCCACCAACGGCGTAAAGAATACATCTAAGTGATTGTGTAGATAGGATGTCGCTACCCTGGGGGTAGCCGAACCTGGGACTATAGCTGTGATAAACGGTGCAGGGGCTGAAGTTGTTGGCTAGCAGCACCTGCAGAGTTCATGCTACAGCAATCGTCAGAGCGATCGCCCTAGAGATTGCGCGATCGCCCACTGAAGACCCGCTCAAGCTGCTTGAAGTTCTCCAGCACTCGTCCGGTACCGAGGACAACACAACTCAGGGGATCAGCGGCGATATGTACCACAATGCCCGTTTCATGGCTAATCAGAGTATCTAGCCCGCGCAGCAGTGCTCCACCGCCAGCTAGCATAATGCCCCGATCGATAATGTCGGCGGCTAATTCGGGAGGCGTGCGCTCTAGGGTGCGCTTCACGGCTTCCACAATCACCGATAGCGGTTCCGACATCGCTTCTCGGATTTCCGGGCTCTTAACGGTGATGGTGCGAGGTAGACCAGACAGCATATGCAGACCGCGCACATCCATCAGGGTTTCATTATCGCCATCGGTGGGATAGGCCGAGCCGATGAAGATCTTGATTTCCTCTGCCGTACGTTCCCCAATCACCAGGTTGTGAACCTTTTTCATGTACTGGGTGATGGCTTCGCTCAGCTCATCTCCTGCCACCCGCACCGATTCACTCAGTACCGTGCCCTGCAAACTCAAGACAGCTACCTCGGTGGTACCACCGCCGATATCGATGATCATGTTGCCGGTCGGTTCTGCCACAGGCAGCCCAGCGCCAATAGCTGCAGCCACTGGCTCATCAATGAGGTAGACATCTCTAGCGCCGGCTTGAGAAGCAGCCTCCATCACCGCGCGCCGTTCAACCCCGGTCACGCCGCTGGGAATACCAATGACAATGCGGGGAGAGACTAGCGTTCGTCCCTCATGCACTCGCCGAATGAAATGCTTGAGCATGAGCTCAGCCGTATCAAAATCGGCAATCACACCGTCCCGCAGGGGACGTAGGGCAACTACATTTCCGGGAGTACGACCGAGCATTTTTTTTGCATCTTCCCCGACGGCAAGAGGCACTTTGTTTTCTTGATCCATCGCCACGACCGAGGGTTCTTGAAGAACAATTCCCTTGCCGGAAACGTAAACCAGTGTGTTAGCGGTACCCAAATCGATACCCATATCTCGTGAAAACGAGAAACGACTGAAGAAGCCCACTCCTTAACTCTCCTGCAACTAGGACGGTGCGATTGCTAAACAAATTGATCAAAGGTTAACAATGGTGCATACACCCGATGGGTGTTGGGGCTGGGAATAATGAATGAACCCGTTACCTGGCCCCGTTTTACGCTGGTCGTTAACACAGTGAGCGGCTAAGGCCTTAGCCGAACAGGATTCTATTACGTTTTCTGACCACAGTCTAGATGAGTCTCCCCAACTCGGCTGGATTGGGTGAGATTCGTCGATACAGCATAACGGTCAGGATTCCTTGCGGTGAATGTCATGACAAGGCTGGATAGCCCATGGTTAAAGCTAGCTGGCTGAAGTTGTGAGTTCAATGAACAGTTAATTCATCCTCAACCATTCGATGCGTAAGACCTAATTGTATGACCTTACTCATGATCTTGCCTAATGAATCATTCCTATGCTAAGACGTCTATTGGCTTAGACGACATAGCGATCGCCCTGTGCGGCTACTCTGGTTTGTTGATACAAGGCATTGGGGAAGGGGTCAGAAGAAAGTGAAAAAATTGTGGTAAAGAACTTTGCGATCGCTCCCCATGCCTGCCCAGAGATCAAGGGGCGATCGCATAGGCAGGGCAGTCCGTGAAGGCTCATGGCTAACGGTTTCAGCAATCTTCAGATTGTCCTAGCCCTAAGCTTATATCGAACTATAAGGTTTACCGTGGATGAACCAAGCTGCCATGGATGGGATCTATGTTCAAAATCGGAGACGTTGCTCAGCGCCTAGCCCTAAATCCACAAACGCTGTATTTCTATGAGCGCATTGGCCTCATTCCTGCACCGCAACGGACTGAAGCCGGTTATCGGCTCTTTAGTCAACAGGATGTTGACCGGCTAGCGTTTATCACCAGGGCCAAATCTTTGGGGCTAAGCCTAGATGAAATTAGGAGCATTTTGGCGCTGAAAGACGGCAAATCCCTCACCTGCCAAGACGTTCACGATCGCTTGGTGAGCAAGCTAGACCAAATTGAAACCCAAATTCAGCAACTGCAGCGGCTGCATGATGAACTCCGCCCCCTGATTCAGGAATGCCGCTCTAATTTTGATCCAGCTCATCCAGACAAGGTCTGCATTGTTTTAGAAAACTATCCTGCTCCGCTCTAGGCCGCTCCAAGGGGCTTGATGCGCCATGATTGCTCGGATAGTTCCCAGTGCAGACGAGTACTCTGAGGCGTCAGTAACCCGCCTATGTGCTGAGGCGGGAAACCTTGTGTGTCCTGGAATTTCTTTTCGTTCTTCTGTCTTCGTTCTTCTGTCTTCGTTCTTCTATCTTGCGATACTAGGGGCTTGACCTTATACCTAGGTATAAGCTTTAGGATGCAGCTAGATGCATAACCAACCGCTGGCAAAGCCTGATAAGCGAAGCGGTTGATGGATCTGGCTGTATTGATTTTGGAGATTCGGATCATGGCAAACCTCACCGTTGAAATTTTGGGAACTGGCTGCAAGAAATGTCACCAACTGGAAGCAAATGCTAGAGAGGCGATCGCTGCCCTCGATTTGGATGCAGAGGTTCTACACATTACGGATCTGATCAAAATTGCTGAGCGGGGCGTGATGAAAACGCCGGCCTTGGTGGTGAATGGCCAGGTTGTCAGCCAAGGCAAGGTGGCAACGCCGGAGCAGATTCAGCCTTTGTTGACGGCGGAGTAGCTGCATTCCGGATCATGACCAATGCGATTCATGGTCGATTGCCCAGTCTCAACAATCGAGGTTGAAATCATGCACGTTTCATCGTTTTGGCGAGAGCAGTGGAAAGCACTGGCTCTGATGGTGATGGCCTTTTTGCTCTGCTTCTACCTGCCGGTGGAGGCGCTGCAGCAGTCGGAGCGGCTGCGGAATGCGGTATGGGAATCGCTGTATCTGGTGCGCTGGTATGCCCAAGAGCATGTCTTGCTATGTCTGATTCCGGCTTTCTTCATTGCCGGAGCGATCGCTGTCTTTATCAGTCAAGATGCGGTGATGAAGTATCTGGGGCCCAAAGCCAATCAGGTGCTGGCCTATGGGGTTGCGTCAGTGTCGGGCACCATTTTGGCGGTTTGTTCTTGTACCGTCCTGCCGCTGTTTGCCGGTATTTATCGCATGGGGGCGGGTCTGGGGCCAGCGATCGCCTTCCTTTATTCTGGCCCGGCGATTAATGTGCTGGCGATTATTTTGACGGCGCGCGTCTTGGGGCTGCCCTTGGGAATTGCCAGAGCGATCGGTGCCATTGTTTTCAGCGTCGTGATCGGTCTAGCCATGCAGTTCATCTTCCGCAACGATGCCTTGGAACCGGTGAAAGCTGCATCGATGCTACCGGAGGGAGATGAGATGCGTCCCCTTTGGCAAAATGGGCTTTTCTTTGCAGTGCTGGTTGGCATTTTGGTCTTTGCCAACTGGGCTAATCCTAATGTGACCACTGGCATTTGGTTTGCCATCTATGCCCTGAAATGGTGGCTGACTGGGTTGCTGGGCCTAGCCCTGGCAGCAATTCTAATCGCCTGGTTCCATCTCAACCCCGGCAAGGTGATGCTGATGGCGGGGTTGACGGCTGTCCTATCTTGGCAATTTCACCAGCAGCCGCTGGTGCCCTTCTCTGCTGCTGTGCTGGGCCTATCTTGGCTGACCAGTACCAGTAAGGGCGAAGCTGGCGAATGGTTTGAGGCATCCTGGGACTACGCTAAGCAAATCCTGCCCCTGTTGTTGATTGGGGTGTTGATTGCCGGCGCGCTCCTCGGTCGCCCTGATCAGGAAGCCCTGATTCCTGCCTCCTGGGTCGTCTGGGCCGTGGGGGGGAATTCTGTCTGGGCAAATTTCTTTGCCGCGATCGCTGGAGCGTTTATGTACTTCGCGACACTGACTGAGGTGCCGATTCTGCAAGGGCTGATCGGAAACGGTATGGGGCAGGGGCCAGCCCTAGCACTGCTCCTGGCGGGCCCTGCCCTATCTTTGCCCAACATGCTGGTCATTCGCAGCATTATTGGCACGAGAAAAACCGTCGTATTTGTAGCCTTAGTGGTGGCCATGGCCACGCTCTCCGGCACCATCTACGGCGCGATTTGGGGATAGGCTACCCATCCCGATAGAGATTATTCAGCAGCGGCCGGCGGATCTCCCCCAGCCGCTTCTTCCTTCAGCAGGGTTTCCTTCGAATCTCCCCAATAGGCGCTGTAAGTCCACACTTCCATGCGCCCCGACTCTTCCATCGCCCAGCGGTAAATCGCCGCCTTGGGGTTAATGCCAACCTCAATCAGCTTGGCACCCATGTAATATTCCATCTGACCTTTGGTACGGTCTTTGAGGGGTTGGGGCTGATTCTTTTCAATCTTGCGGGTGAGGTGAGCTTGGGTTGGTTTGGCCATGACGCTATCCTTAAATCATCCAAAAATCATTCAAAAACGGTCGATTAGCGCTGAAACATGGCTAGGCCATGACCATGCCACCATCCACATTGAAGGTCTGCCCGGTGATGTAGGCTGCGGCCGGGTCGGCGGCCAGGAAGCGCACCATGCCGGCGACATCCTCCGGTTGTCCATAGCGGCCGAGGGGAATGAATTTTAAGATCTCGTCGGAATTGAGGTCATGGGTCATGTCCGTGCTAATGAAGCCCGGCGCGACGGCATTCACCGTCACCCCTCGGCTAGCCAGCTCCTTGGCAACACTTTTGGTAAAACCAATCACGCCGGCTTTGGCCGCACTGTAGTTAGACTGTCCAGGATTACCCATCTGCCCAGACACCGAGGCAATATTAATGATGCGTCCCGATCGCTGCTTCAGCATCAGTTTGCTGACGGCTTTGGTGCAAAGGAAGACGCCGGTGAGGTTGAGGTCAATCACGGCCTGCCAGTCTTCGGGCTTCATGCGCAGCAACAGGGTATCGCGGGTGATGCCAGCATTGTTAACCAAAATATCCACCCGTCCCCAGCGCTCTAGGACAGCACCGATCAAGCCATCCACCTGGTCGGCTTGGGCCACATCGGCCTGGAGGGCGATCGCTTCTCCACCCGCCGCCGTAATCTTCTCGACGACCTCATCCGCGGCCTGGCTAGAGCGAGCATAGTTGACAGCCACCTTCGCGCCTGCTGCCGCCAATGCTAGGGCGATCGCCCGCCCAATCCCTCGGGATGCCCCGGTAACCACGGCAACCTGTTCATGTAGTTGGGACGCTGTCGTCATAGTCTTAACCTCTCTAGCACTAAGCGTTTCTGAATGATGTTCGAAGGATGTAGGCGTCTGTCGGCTGCGGGATGGGTCGAGCTAGACCACGGCGATCGTTTTATGCGGATGGAAGCGATCGCCCCCCGAAGGGATGACCAAGGCGTCACGCTGGGGCAGACCCTATATCCCGCATATCCCGCTGGCTTGACTGCCCGTCTTCGATCCATTATCTTACGCCTTTGCGGCCCCTAGTCTGCGGTCGCGTAGAGGCTCATCCGGCACGGCCCGCCGACTGGCGGAGTGCATCCGCGGTCAAACTCCTGTAAACTGACCGCCATTGGTATCCAGCAGCATGTTCGGTCTATGACAGTTAAACTCACCAATGCCCTGACGCTATTCTTTAGCTTGCTTGTGGAAGCCATGCCGTTCCTGCTGTTAGGAGTATTGCTATCGAGCTTACTGCTGCTGTTTGTGGATGAACGTCGGCTGATTGCCGTCATGCCCAAACATCCGCTTGCCGGAGCCTTGGCCGGCAGTCTGGCAGGGTTTCTCTTCCCGGTATGCGAATGTGGCAATGTGCCCGTGGCACGCCGGCTGTTGATGCAGGGGGCTCCATCATCCATGGCGGTTGGCTTTTTGCTAGCGGCTCCCACGGTGAATCCCATCGTCTTTTGGGCCACCTGGACGGCGTTTCGCGATCAGCCAGAAATTGTCTTCCTGCGAATTTTCTTTTCCCTAGCGATCGCTGTCATTGTTGGCTGGACGTTTAGCCGACAGGTGGATCTACGGCCGATGATGCAGCCGTCGGTAGCGCGGTTGATGCCCACCCCCGTGCCGTCGGCTCAGGTAGGACAGTCGGCCCTCCTACAGTCGGGCACCTTCTTGCTAGACGCCGCCGGGCAGCCGATTCGCCTGGATAACCTAGTGGCGGCTGGGGGCACCGTGATCTCTCGCCCCTTTCCAGAACGGCTGCAGCTGATGATTGATAATGTGACCCAAGAATTTCGGGAACTGGGGGGCATGTTGGTAATTGGTAGTGCGATCGCTGCCGCCGTGCAGGTCTTTGTGCCTCGGGAGATTATCCTCAATTTAGGACAGGGGCCGATCACGTCTATCCTGGCGATGATGGCCTTAGCTTGGGTGGTCTCCATTTGCTCCACGGTAGACTCCTTTTTTGCCCTCGCCTTCGCCTCCACCTTTACGAGTGGCTCCTTGCTAGCCTTCCTCGTCTTTGGCCCCATGATCGACCTGAAAAATATTGGGCTGCTGCTGACGGTCTTTCGAGGACGCACCATTCTCTATCTCTTCATGCTGGCGGGGCAGCTCACCTTCTTGTTTTCCCTTGTGATGAACCTCTACATTAGCTAAGCGCGGCTGGCGCTACACCTGAGCGATATCTTCCTCTCCTCACCCGTTTTGAACCATGGCTGTCAACGTAAAATCATCCGCCTCCCGCCGCCGCCGCCGATCGCCCTATATTCCCTGGCAGATGATCTTCGACCTGCTGGCGATCGCGGCTTGGAGCTGGCTGCTGCTGAAGTATTGGATTACCGGCACCATGAATGTGCTGCTGCATCCGGACTATCACTGGCTGGCGATCGCCGCCGGTATCTTCCTAGCCATTCTCGCCGTCGTTAAACTGCAGCAAATTATCCAAGGGATGCGATCGCAGCGTCCCCTGCCCAAAATGCCCCACTCGACCCTGTTTCCCGTGGGCGTCAGCAGCACCCTACTGCTTGGGATTGCCATCTTAGGCTTCATCGTCACGCCTCGCCCCTTTGCCAGCGATCTCGCCGTGCAGCGCGGGGTTGCCGATACGTTGATCATGACGCGATCGCAGCCCCAGTCGTTTCGCACCAGCACCCGTCCCGAAGATCGCTCCGTGATTGACTGGGTACGCACCCTCAATGTCTACCCTGAACCCGATGCCTACGCAGGGCAGCCGGTGCGGGTGGAAGGCTTTGCCGTGCATTCCCGTGAACTATCGGACGATTACCTCACCATCACCCGCTTTGTGATCACCTGCTGCGCTGCCGATGTCTACCCGGTCGGCTTGCCGGTAAAACTTCCTACCAGCCGCCTAGATTACCCAGCCGACACCTGGTTTCGGGTGGAGGGCGACATGATGACAGAAACCTTGAATGGCATCCGGCAACTAGTGATCCAAGCCACGGCGTTGACCGAAATTCCAGAACCAGCCAATCCCTACGACTATTAGTACCGCAAGACAGAAGAACGAAGACGGAAGAACGAAAAGAAATCCAGGACAGGCAAGGTTTTCCGCCTCAGCAACTAGGCGGGTTACTAACGCCTGAGAGTACTGGGGGGCGATCGCTACCTGGATCACCCAGACTAGACCCTAAGCCCAAACCTCAGACTGGGCAAGCTTGACACGCCCCGGCATCCCCATGCCAGAAGGCCTGTCTAAGGCTACCTGGGGGATATCGCCGCCGGTCGTAGATCAGAAGGCTCAACGTCCCATGTGGCTGGACTAGATCTATCCCGTCCATCCATCGCCATAAATCGCCGCCAATCGCCATCAACATCTAGGGCAAGGATGCCGAGCGCAGGTTAAGAACCATAAAACAATCTGAATCAAGTGCTTTCTGTAACATTCACTACAGAAATTTCTTGTTATATTAATGTCATAGGATACTTTTTCCAGTACCCCACTTAAATACACCTTTGGAGGTCTCAACTATGTCTGCACAAGATCAAGCTCGTGCGCTCATGCACCGTCACCACCACCTCGTTAAGCAGCGTCAGCAATCCTTGCTGAGCCGCAGTGCAGCAGAAGTTGGCTTGCCCTCTGAAGCCGCCCACTATTGGGGACATATTCAAGGCAAAGCGCAGCCGACGTTCCGAGACAGCTACGATCGCAGCCACGCATCCCTAAGCTAATCCACGCAACCGCCCACCGTAGGCATGGACTGACAGTGGACAGTATGACCTCAACAGGTGATCTTGATGCGTACGCCTTCTGGCCCTAGTGCAAGCTAGGCCAGGAGGTTTTTCTTTGGCTTGCGACGCTGCAGGCAGAGGGGTGGCTTTTTAACGGCTGAGGTTAGCATTACGCCCATGATCCAACTTGCTAGAAAATCTTAGAAAAGATGGCAAGCATGGATAGCTCTCATGCTAAGATGTAAAACCACGGGCGATTAGCACAGTGGTAGCGCACTTCCTTCACACGGAAGGGGTCACTGGTTCGAATCCAGTATCGCCCATATTTTATGGTTCAGTTTGATCTAGGTTTCATAGACACCTAGGTCAACTTTGCACCAACTTCAATCTTAGAAAAAAGACTGGCTATCAACGCATCTTACTCGGTGTTGTCGCCTTCAGTCGTAGCCATACCAATGCACCGCTTAGCAATCCACAACGGAGTACTGGCTGTCGTACTCCGCTTGGATGTTATCTAGCACTATGGCTTCTCCTGAACCTCGTCTTGCTCTCGGGACAGTCGATCTAAGCGATCGTTGGCGTCACGAGACAGTTGCACACAGCGATGGCCGACAGCGGTGGAGGTCAAACCGCCTAGGGTGGCGTAGCTGCCCTGGGGAAGCTGGCCGGTGGCGAGGAGAACAACACCTGTGACGGTGATGACGGCGCTGAGGCTGGTGAAGACTAGGGAGAGGTTAAAGCCCCAATGTGCCTGCCGGATGCGTTCGCGCAGGATGCTGTCGTCGGGCTGGTTGGGCTGGAGATGGAGGTTAGTTGTCATCGCGTTTACGTGGATAGTTGGACTCTTTTAGTATGAATCCAAATCCTTGTATCGCTGTTCAGGCAATGGTTTCAGACTGTAGAACCTTTGTTTAACCTTTGTACAACCTTTGGTGATCTTGGTTATAATCGGCTCACCCCTCCGGCAGTTGAGCGATGGCAAACCGAACAAAGCAAACAATGGCAGCCACACCAGAAGGGGTGAAGCTGATTGAGGAAAAGCGGCGCATTATTGGGAAAAGCGCTGAGGTAATTGGCGGCCAGGTGGAAGTGTCGCGTAGCACAGTACAGAAGTTTTTTAAGGGAAGACCGATCGCTTCTGCCAACTTCAAGGCACTTTGTAAGCAGCTTGATCTGGATTGGGAGATAGTGGCAGATTGGAAAGAGATCGCCCCTCCTCCAACTCCGGTTGATGTGGCCCCAGACCCGGATGAGCTGGATGAGCTAGTGCAGAAAGCGCGATCGCACGGGAGCGCAAACATCGAAAAGCGCTGCGGGGAAATGAGAGTGCTGGATATGGTGCAGCCCATTGGAGTTGGCGCGATTTATACCGATGTCAATATTCTGGAAAAAATTACGGGTAGAACCCGGCGAGAGTTAGACGAATGTATGCAGGGGCAATCGCCGGAGACCTTTGACCGCTTTCTGCTGGGGGCAGTGCGTGAACGACGAGTGGATGGGCTGGAGGCGGTGCGGGATAAAAAGCAGCTCATGATTTTGGGGCGACCGGGGGCGGGTAAAACCACATTCCTGAAGCGGCTGGCAACGCTATGCAATCAGGGCGAGGTTCTTCAAGACCAAGTGCCTATCTTTGTCACACTGAAGGAGTTTGCGGAAACGGTGGATCGCCCTAATCTATTGCCATTTATCACCCGCTATTTCTCGCCCTCCCTGTCCACAGAAGCCGTTAGTAGTCTTTTAGAACAGGGTCGAGGATTGGTGTTGCTGGATGGCTTAGACGAAGTGTTGGAGCAAGACCATGACCGGGTATTGGGCGAGATTCGAGCGTTTGCCCACCAGTATGAAGCGTCTCACATTGTGATCACCTGTCGCATTGCTGCACAAGAGTACAGGTTTGAGCAGTTCACGGATGTCGAGATGGCTGATTTTAACGATGAGCAGATTCAGGATTTTGCTGATAAATGGTTCAAAGCTAAGGAGCCAGACAATCTAGATGAGGAAGGCAACTCCGCTGTGGCCAAGCTTTTCTGGGAGGCCATCAATGAGCGTGAGCCCATCAAAGAACTGGCCATTAATCCCCTGCTGCTCACCCTGCTATGTCTGGAGTTTGAGCAATCTTCGGAATTCCCGCAAAGCAGATCTGAACTGTATCGGCGCGCCCTAGAGGTGTTGTTGCGTAAATGGGATGGGCAACGACGCATTAAACGAGAAAACGTCTACAAACGCCTGCCGGTTGAACGCAAAGAAATCTTACTCGGTCAACTCGCGAAATACACCTTTGAGCGAGGGAATTACTTCTTTCGAGAGGATGTAGCCAAGCAGCGGATTAGCCAATACATTCAGAATTTACCCGATGCTCAGACCGATCCCGATGCCCTATTAGTCGATAGTCATGCCGTATTGAAATCGATTGAAGCTCAACATGGCCTGCTGACGGAACGAGCTGCCGGGATTTATTCCTTTTCTCACTTAACATTCCATGAATATTTTACAGCTAAGGCTATTGTGGATAGCCCGGATCAACCTACTGCACTCCAGTCCTTGGTGATGCACCTGCATGAACAACGCTGGCGAGAAGTATTCCTGCTGGTCGCAGAACGGATGGAATCTGCTGATCAGCTCTTGATTCTGATGAAGCAGCACATTGACCAGATGCTGGCGAACGATGAGAACTTACAGGAATTGCTTACCTGGGTAGACCAAAAATCGAGATCGGTCGAAGCACCCTATAAGGTGGCGGCCATTCGCGCATTTTATTTTGCCCTCGCCCTCGACCTCGCCCTCGACCGCGCCCGCGCCCGCGCCCTCGACCTCGACCTCGCCCGCGACCCCGCCCTCGACCTCGCCCTCGACCTCGCCCGCGCCCTCGCCCTCGCCCTCGCCCTCGCCCTCGACCGCGACCTCGCCCTCGACCTCGCCCGCGACCGCGACCGCGCCCTCGACCTCGACCTCGACCGCGACCGCGACCTCGCCCTCGCCCTCGCCCTCGCCCTCGCCCTCGACCTCGACCTCGCCCTCGACCTCGCCCTCGACCTCGCCCGCGACCTCGCCCGCGCCCTCGCCCGCGCCCTCGACCCTGAATTGCAGCACAAGCTGCAAGAGCTGCAAGACCAGTTATCAGAGGCTGCCAATGCAATGGAGGAACAATTCGAGCAGTGGTGGCAAACTCAAGGAAAAGCCTGGGCTGAGGCCCTGAGAGCCGTGATGATTGAACATCGCAACATTGGCCATGATTGGCAGTTCAGTGATGAGCAAGAAGACCTGTTGAGTCAGTACAACACCGCTAACCACCTCTTGGTTGAATGTCTCAACACCAGCTACGTCCAAAAAGAAACTCGGCAACAGATTGAATCTGAATTGCTCTTACCCATCAACCGCCTCCAAGGCAATTGAGCTATCAGCCTCGCATCCCCTCAGCCCAGCGCCCAAACCTTGACCCCAATAACAGCAAAGGTAAACCTGAGGGCGATGGTGAGGCGGTAGGTAAACCAGGGCAACCTGCGGAATATCGGTCGGGCCAGCGCCATCTATGCTGGGCAAACTAGACCCAGCCGAATCCCAGATTCATCTGAATCCAAACGCACTTGCCCAGCGATACGTTATCTACGTCATGCCAACCTTAGAGTATGGGGGTTAGCGCTTCACTTGGGGGGTGACACCTTTGCTTTCGACGCAGTTTAGGTAGGCAATTTCGGTTTCGTCGAGCTTGTAGTCGTCGTAGTTGTCTTTGACATCAAAGACCTTCTCTAAAAAGTCGTTCCGAGATTCTCTTAAGGCACGGGCAACATTGCCCTGGCTGAGCTGTTTGGGTAAACACTGGGCCATGGCGGTCAGATCGGTACCATCGGCGGCAATATAGCGCTTAGATGCGGGCGAGTCGTCGGCGTAGGCAGGGGCTGCAAACAAACTAGAGCTGAGCCACATCAGCCCAGCAAGGAGTGTCAGAACAAGACGCTGAACAACGCCACGGGTAGAACGTCGAGAATTTGACATGTTGGTTGAATTTGTGTGGTTGCATTCCAGTTTCATTGTAAACAAATAAAAAGTAAAAGCAATTGGGTGGGTAGGCAGCAACTAGCGCACACTAAGTCCAGCAACGCAAACTTTATGAAGTTTAGAACAAGAATCAGTAGCTTAAGATACCGTTAAACACTTCTTTACCGACCTACAGCTAAGCCTCTGATATGTTCTTTATGTAGAAATACTGGCATGTCAGCGACACTCCATCCATGCTGCTCGGCGCAAGCTTTTGAGTCTGCATCGATGGATAGGGAGTGACGTGTAGAAACTCAGCTTAGACCTGGGTTCACAATCTGGTTGACCAAGGTTTTCCTCAAAGCGACAGGTAAGTAAATCTTATCCAATTTCAAACGTGGAGATCTACCTGTGGGAAAACTACAGATTCCAAGCTTGGCCTGCCTTTGAGGGTTACCAGGATCATTTAAATCAATAGAAACCTGCACAGAATTCAGGCTCCATGGTTCATGGGGCTAGCTTTGTGCGGGAAAAAATTGCGCGGTAAAACATCGGTCTTCTTGGAGTTAATGATCTCGCATGGCTACTTCGGTTTTTATCAATGAGTTTCACTACGACAACGTCGGCACGGATGCCGGCGAATTTATCGAAATCGCTGCGCCTGCAGGCACCGATTTAACTGGATGGAGCCTAGTGCTCTACAACGGTGCCAACGGTGGTGCATACAACACGACCTTGCTGAGCGACATCGTGGCCGACCAGGGTAGCGGCTTTGGTACCGTCACCGTTAACTACCCCGCCAACGGCATTCAAAATGGCGCACCCGATGGCTTTGCCTTGGTCAACAATCTGGGGCAAGTGGTGCAGTTTTTGAGCTATGAAGGCGGATTTACTGCGGTAGGTGGGCCAGCAGACGGACTAACCAGCGTCGATATTGGCGTGGCAGAAGCGGGCAGCGAACCAGTTGGCCTTTCTCTACAACTGACGGGGACTGGCTCGACCTACGAAGACTTTACCTGGGTGGCACCCGCTGCTCAAACCCCCAACACAGTCAACAATAACCAGATCTTCAACGCAGTGACACCTGGGGTGAATGCATTCATTAGCGAGCTGCACTACGACAACGTGGGCACGGATGAGGGCGAGTTCGTTGAAATTACCGCCAACGCGGGCGCGGATCTCAGCGGCTACAGTGTGGTGCTCTATAACGGCAACGGTGGCGCGCCCTACAACACTATTACTCTCAGCGGCGTAGTAGCTGACCAAAGCAACGGTCAGGGCACGATCGTGATTGATTTCCCCAGCAACGGCATTCAGAATGGGGCTCCCGACGGCGTAGCGCTGGTCGATGCCGAGGGCAATGTAGTGGAATTCCTTAGCTACGAAGGCTCTTTTACAGCCGTGGGCGGCGCAGCAGATGGTCTCACCAGTGTTGACATTGGTGTAGCCGAAGATGGAACGACGCCAATTGGTGATTCGCTACAGCTCATCAATGGGGCCTGGACTGGCCCTCAAGCTGCCACCCGGGGTATCGTGAATGGTGGCAATAACGGCGGTGGCGATAACGGCGGCGGTGATAACGGCGGTGGCGATAACGGTGGCGATCTTGACCTAACCCGCATTGGTGACATTCAAGGAGCAGCCCACATCTCACCGCTGGTGGGGCAACGGGTGGCCACCACGGGCATTGTCACCGCTGTCGATACCAACGGCTTTTATCTGCAAGACCCTGTGGGCGACGGCAACCTAGCCACCTCCGACGCAATTTTTGTCTTCACCAGCAGCGCCCCTGGAGTGACGGTGGGCGACGAACTGCGGGTGGAGGGCACCGTCTCTGAATTTACCCCTGGCGGAGCATCAACCCGCAACCTGTCAACGACTCAGATCGGCAGCCCCACACTGACCACACTGAGCATCGGCAACCCCCTGCCAGCAGCCACCATCCTGGGCCAGGGCGATCGCGTTCCTCCCACCGAAACTATCGACGACGATGCTTTTGGCAGCTTTGACCCACTGACCGACGGCATTGACTTCTTTGAGTCGCTGGAGGGCATGTTGGTGACGGCTCAAGACTTCCGGGTTGTTGATGCCACCAATCGCTTTGGCGAAATCTTTGGCGTCATCGACAACGGCGTTGGAGCTACGGGGCTAAGCGATCGCGGCACCCTTAACATCAGCCCCGACGACTTTAACCCCGAGCGCATCCAGCTTCAGTTTGACAGCGGCGTGTTTGACGTTGCCTTCCCCGAGGTGAATGTGGGCGACACCTTGGGTGATGTCACCGGAGTGGTGGGCTACGGCTTCGGCAACTTTGAGATTGTCGTGACCGACGACTTTACCAACCAGATCGTGGCGGGCGGTCTCCAGCCAGAGGTCAGCACCCTAACTCGCGGCAGCGACCAGCTCACGGTAGCCACCTACAACGTCCTTAACCTTGACCCCAACGACAGCGACGGCGACACCGACATTGCCGATGGGCGCTTTGATGCGATCGCTCAGCAAATCATCAACAACCTCAACGCCCCCGACGTCATCGCTCTGCAAGAGGTACAGGACAACACCGGCTCAGCCAACGACGGTGTAACAGCGGCAGATGCGACCCTGCAAACGCTGGTGGATGCGATCGCAGCGGCAGGCGGCCCCACTTACGCCTTTATCGACAACCCCTTTATCGGCAACAACACCAGCGGCGGTCAGCCGGGATCCAACATTCGCACCGCCTACCTCTACGACCCTAGCCGGGTCAATCTAGTAGAGGGTTCGGTGACCACCGTGGGCGGTCAGGGCAGCGGCGAAGCCTTCCAAGGTGCGCGCCTACCCCTCATTGCCACCTTTGAGTTCAATGGCGAAGCGGTGACACTGGTCAACAACCACTTTTCGTCGAAGGGCGGCAGCGCTCCGATTCTGGGCACCGAGCAGCCCTTTGAAACCCGCCAAGAAGATGTCACCGTCAACGGCTCCCTCGACGAGCGCCAGATGCAGTCTGCAGCAGTGCAGGACTACGTCAACGGCCTGCTGGGTGCCGACCCCAACGCCAACGTGGTGGTGCTGGGTGACCTCAACGAGTTTGAGTTTGTCTCGCCCGTGCGCGACCTCGTGACCAACAGCGGCCTCACCAACCTAACCGAGACCCTGCCCGAAGATGAGCGCTACTCGTTTATCTTCCAAGGCAACTCCCAGTCGCTCGACCATATTTTGGTCAGCAATGGTCTAGCCACCGGGGCTGAGTTTGATATCGTACATACCAATGTTGAGTTTGCCGCTACCCCCCAACGGGCCAGCGACCACGACCCGCTCTTAGCGCGGTTTACCCTGAACGGAACACCCAACGAAGGTGATACCAATACCATCATCGTTGGCGATGGGGACAATATCGTTAGCCTAGATGGCAGAAACAACGTTGTGACCACGGGAGATGGCAACAATTTCATCTATATTGATGACGCTGCTGCTGCCAATGGCGGTACAAACACCATTACAACCGGCACGGGCAATGACAACATCTGGCTGCCCAGTGGCGATAACACTGTCGATGCGGGTGCTGGCAATAATTTGGTTGGCATTGGATCGGGTGATGATACGGTCACGGCAGGTGATGGAGACGACTTCGTCTATAGCGTGAATGGTGGTGGTGGCACCAACACGTTGACCCTGGGGAATGGCAATAACACCATTTGGCTGGAAAACGGAGATTACGACATCTTCACCGGCAGCGGCAACGACTCGATTGGCTTAGGCACTGGAACAGATACGGTTCGAGATGCAGGAGGCGATAACATTATCTACATGGTGGATGCGGCTCAACCTGCTGGCAATAAAGATATCCTTACCGGTAGTGGAGACGACTACGTTGCCACGGGTTCAGGAGATGACCTGATTGACGGCGGCTTAGGCCTCAACACCCTGTTGGGTGGAGCAGGTAATGATACCTTTATCCTACGTGCAGGTGCCTACAACTTCATCGGTGACTTTGAGATTGGCAGCGATGCGCTCCAGCTCACAAGCCTAAGTTTCGCTGACCTCAGTTTCTATCAAGGAACAGGTACGGTGTCTGCTGATGCGTTTATCTTTGACGGTGAAGAAGCGATCGCTCAGATTGCTAACACAACGGTCAATCAAATCAATAATGTCAGCAACTTTGTTTAAGGTAAGCTTCCTTGAATAACTAGCTGAGGTTTAATGTGGGGCGATCGCTTTTCTCTGAACTAGGGGGGCGATCGCCCTCAGAATTTTGTCTCGACACTTATAGCAACTAACGTTTTGGTGCAATAGTTTGTTAGATAGCCAGGCACTCTTATCTAAGAAACCAGAGCTTTGATCGTTTCCTGGTAGGTTGGCTCTAATGTTTGCCAGCCTTTAACATTATTCAGATCCATCTTCATTTTTGCAACTTCTATCAATGAACTATCAATCGGATATGCTTTGACTTCGCGTAGCCAGTCTAGGATCTCTGCTAGATGCCAAATCGAAGGTGTACCCTCATAGATAGGAGGCGGAGAGCTAGGTTCACCTGTTACAATCAGCTTTCTAACATTTTGCCGAGTACAGCCAAGAATTTTAGCTGCATCTGTTAAGCCTGCATAATCTGGTGCTGCTTCAATAAGGCTGGCATGGGGAATGACTCTTTTTGCATCAGCGATCGCAGTGGACATAGCTTCATAGGCGAATGGTGCTTCGCGAATAAAATTTAATGAAATATATCCCTTTTTTCCAATTCCAATTAAAGCATCATCGCAGCCGCCTGCATACAAAGCTTCGACATAAACACTAGGATCAACTTTTGGCTGCTGAAGGTTGAATTTTAGGGTGAAGTCATAGTCTTTCATGGCTCAGTTTTTAGGGCAACACCTGCACTGTCCGCGCCCATGATGATCCTGCTCTAAAATTCAGCATACTGGGGTGGACTTGCGCCAATCCGCTCAGTCACCCGTGGATAGCGAACCCTCGCTCGGGGTTCTGTAATAGTCACGACGCCAACCTGATGCCACCAATCATCACCAAAATCAAACCAGTAGCCAAACACCTCTTCAGCGACCAACCCCAACGCCCCAATTTGCGTCTTGGCAACATCCCCAGCCAACCCATCTGACAGGGCAACCGCTAACCCATAGCGATCGGCATTTGGATCGTGCGGGCCCATCCCTTTGAGTTGAAACTCGTACATGTGGTCATCTTCACGGTCAAATGCTGCAAAAATTATCCTGTGCAACTCTGCCAGCGTCTGATCGCCCCGAATCTCGATGATGCGGATAACTTGAGGGTTTTCCTCAACAAACGCTTCAGTTACAGGGCCATCTAGTAATACCACCTCCAAGACATACAGCGATCGCAGTGCCTCTGGAGAGGGCGCTTGTGGAGGTGTTTTGGGGTTTGCAGTGCGACGCTTACGTTTTTGGCGATCGCCAGTTGGTACTGCCCCCCCCTGAACAAGAGCGGCGATCGCATCGCTGTCTTGTTTGTGCCCTGGAATATAGGGAATGAGTCCCTTGCGATAGGCTTCCACCTGTGCGCCTATCGGAGCGAGCCGGATGTCCATAAGAGACCCATTCACCGACAGTATCCAGATGAGTGGATTGTTTTCAACTAGACTGGGCAAGCACCAATCTGGGTCGAGCTGATGCATCTTCAACGTATCACGCACCAACTTCGATTTGCTCTGTCCAGTACTGTCCGCTACACCAAACCACTGATAGATGCTTTTGGCGCTAACATGGGGCGTTTGAGAACTGTCGAAAAGAAAATTGACCATCCCGATCGCATGGGTGATTCCACAAGCCCATGTCTTTGTCTGTCCCTTACTGAGGGGGGAAGGACGCTTACGGCAGAGGGTAGCTGTAGCTTGACGAATCAGTTGGGCGTACTCGTCGTTGAGATGTTGCCGCGCAAACTCATCGGTCAGTTCCACAATACTGTTGAACTTCGCTTCCATTGTCTTGGGGACATCTTCGGATTTTTTGGATTTAGCCATGATGCTAAGAGAGTGGAAAAACAGGTCGGGGAGTAGGTGAGGATTCGCCGATGCAATCATTGTTGGGGCTTGATGCAGTCTACTCAATGGGTTGAACTGAGCGTTCTGCTGTGCCCATATCGGATCTATGTGCTGGGAATTGCCTCGCTTCTCTCATACTACATGCAACATCGCTTGCAAACACTAACAAGCAGCGTCGTTTTTCCTCGGAGTAGCTATAGCTTTAATCACGCCATGGCTGTCCGGCTGATTTAACCTATTGTAACGCGGCATAACAAATTGACGGAGCCGACCACCAAGAGGCTCTCTGTTGGACAGTTCAGGTTATCTGAATTCATCTCAACGGCTAACTAGCTCTACACAGAGGTGTTGCACTCGTCCTTTGAGATTGTGGTGAAAGGCGATCGCTTTTCTCTAAACTAGGGGGGCGATCGCTTTTCTAAAGTGGAGAGTTATGCTGCTGCTACCTCTTCATGGGATCATAGCTCTGTACGCTTGAATCGATTGTCACAGATGGCGAAACTCTACTATCGCGGTATGGCAGAGCACCATGGCAAACCTAGGATTGGACGAAGCGCCCGGCTTTTAGGAGTCAGACCCAACGTTGACATCGATATCGAGCAATTGCCCGCTGGCTGTATTGACGAGCAAGGCTATTTGAAACCGGAAGCAGAGCGCAGAGGTACGGGGGAACCTGTAACCGTTGCCATCAAAAATGTGAAAGGAATGTCAGTTTCGCTTGCTATTGAGGGGTTGCCAGCGTTTCGTAAGCCAGCCAAGTTTGGCGGTACGGGTCGAGTCCGCTTTGGCAGATCGACGATAGCAAGATTACTGGTGATCTGGAAGCGGTTCAGGATAGCCCCACCCATGTCAGTATCTTGCCAAGCGCTACAATGCTTCTAGAGACCTATGAGGCAGCCCTGGCAAATACTCAAAACCACTGGGAAAGAGTTGAATAGTCTGACATCGATACCTGGAGTCTATTGTGATGGCATGGATATTTGGTCTATCGGCAGAATGCGGTGTAGATGAAAGCAAGGCAAAGCTGTTTGCCCAGTATTTTGAGGGAGTGACGTGGACGCTCTCCAATGAACGCCTATGTCAATGCCGAACTGACGTTTTTCAGGATATTGATGAGAATTGGTGGTGCCGGGTCTATCCTAACAATATCAGTGAGATTGGAATCGAGTCTCCTGAAAGTGCCTACTTGATGACAGAGTTGGGAATTCTCTTTTACCAACATTTGCGAACGGCTTCCGAGTTCCGATATGCCCTAGTTGGTATTGAAGTTGATGAATTTAGGACATACAGCGAGTTGGTGCAAGATCCTTCTGCACTATCCATTCCAGGGTTAGTTGTAGCTGAGGAGGTTGGGCAGGCACTGGGGCTGTCTTCAGCGTATCGCCCCTTCTGTCATGGCTATATTTGGCTGCCTTATGAAGGTGAAATTTACAACCCGCTGATGGCATCCCCAAGTTTGAAAAACAAGCTCAACGAATTATTGCTGGCAAGCTGATTTAGCCTCGCTTTTCTCTAAGCTGAGGGAGCGATCGCCTCCAAGATCCTGTCTCGACACTATAGCAACTAACGTTTTGGTGCAATGGTCTGTTAGATAGCCAAGCACTCTTGTCTAAGAAACCAGAGCTTTGATCGTTTCTTGATAGGCTGGCTCTAATTTTTGCCAGCTTTTAGCATTATTCAGATCCATGTTTATTTTTGCAACTTCTATCAATGAACTATCAATCGGATATGCTTTGACTTCTTGCAACCAGTCTAGGATCTCTGCTAGATGCCAAATTGAAGGCGTACCTTCATAGATAGGAGGCGGAGAGCTAGGTTCACTAGTGACAATAAGCTTTCTAATATTTTGCCGAGTACATCCAAGAATTTTGGCTACATCTGTTAAGCCTACATAATCTGGTGCTGCTTCAATAAGACTGGCATGGGGAATGACCCTTTTCACGTCAGCGATCGCACTGGAAATGGCTTCATAGGCGGATAGTGCTTCACGAATAAAGTTTAATGAAATATATCCTTTTTTCCCAACTCCAATCAAAGCATCATCGCAGCCGCCAGAATACAAGGCTTCGACATAAAAACTAGGATCAACTTGTGGCTGCTGAAGGTTCAGCCCTGGCGAGGTAGGATTCGGATTCACTAGATTTGAATCGTTTGGCCCATGAATCAGAACTTGGACTTCATTTTCATTGTGCAATAGATCAAGAATCCAGTCGGACGAATGATGGGGGCTTTCACGGTTATTTTTTGTCCTAACTTTATCACTTTGACAGGGCTGCCGCTGAAGGTTAAATTTTAGGGTAAAATCATAGTTTTTCATGGCTCAGTCTTCCTTTTCGTAAGCATCATCGTTACTGCCATGTCTTGTGCAGTTATCGACTATACGACGAAGCTGCTTCGCATGATTGCCTGCATTTTTTGGAGTGCTCCAAATACTTGAGATACAAAACGTTCCACATCTGCACTCTGAATCATTGTAGGGACAGTAGAGTTTACCCCAGGCATGAGATCCACCAACATCAACGCGCCAGCCATTTTGCTCAGCATACTTCAGTGCAGCCTCAATCTCTTGTTTTGGATGCGATCGCCTACTCATATTAACGTTTACTTTTACAGGTTAAATCTAAACCACTTGGTTGTCAAGTGACAACTGACTATGTGGCTATCGACAGGTTAGTCTGCCCAGGTTTTGGGCTTGAATACCCAGTTCCATGGTTAAGGGATAGTGAACCAGAGGGGCGATCGCCCCTTGAGATTCACAGAGAGCGATCGCTTGTTAGATTGAGTCGAGATTTCTCATGACACCCCCATTTGGACAATCACGCGTGTAACGTTGGGTATAATGGCTTTTGGAGGTGGTGATAGTCTAAGATCTGGCTAACCCTTGATTGGAGGTGTTATGCAACATTAAGCGCCGCTGGTCAGGCTCAGTAGTCATTAGGTCTCTTGCCATTTGAATTCTCATTCCCTATGCCTAAACTAACGCTTCAAGTCCGCACCCATGACAACTTGTTAGAGCTACTGGCTCAATCTGAGTCGGCAGCTTGGGTTGTTGCAGAAGAAAAAGTCGAGAAAATCACGCATATTCAAGTCGTAAACTTTGAAGGCACACAAATGATTGAGGCAATATTTGACCGAAATGCTAGTTATAGAAGGGATGACGACAGGTTAGTGGTCAAGTTTCTGGACGGGTACATTATGAATTGCAGTGTTCAGTTTGATGGTCAAAACCCTGTTCACTATATTTAAGGGATACGCACTATCAAATATTTTGCTCTGAGGTTTCTGTATGGATATTGCAGCTACGCTGAATGAAATTGCAGCTTTAAGTATTAAGGATAGAATTTTTTTGGTGCAAGCGATTTGGGATAGTATTGCAGCCGAACAAGCTTATCCTGATCTGACAGAGGCGCAACAGCACGAACTGGATAGCCGGATTGATAGCTATGAGAGCGATCCAGACAACGTCCTCACGTGGCAAGATATCAAAGCATCAGTCAAGAAACATACATGAAGTATGTACTAGTATTTCGGCCCGAAGTCCGTGACGACCTCAGTGATGCATACGATTGGTACGAAAACCAACAAACGGGTTTAGGGGATGAATTCATTGATTGTGTAGATGACCTGCTCAATCGAGTCTGCATGATGCCAGAATCCTATGCAATCGTGTATCGGGATATTCGACGAGCGGTCATCAAGCGATTTCCATATGCTGTTTACTATCGAGTGATTTCAAGTCGGGTTGTTGTGACCGCTATTTTCCATGGTCGGCGTGATTCTAAATTATGGCGATCGCGAACCTAACAATCCCCATTTCCCTGACCGCTGTGGTGTAGTTTGAGATGGTTTGTTGTGTCTCAAACTACTTAGGGGGCAGTGGTGAAAGGCGATCGCTTTTCTCTAAACTAGGGGGCGATCGCTTTTCTCTGAGCCAGGGGGGCGATCGCTTTTCGGATTGAGTCGAGATTCCTCATAGCATAGCTATTTGGGCGGCTATACGTTTAATATTGAGGATAGCTGCCCTCTAAGATGGTGATGTTTTAAGACCTGATTAACCACTTGATTGAATGTTTTATGCAAAATTAAGCGCCACTAATCAGACCAAGTAGCAGTTAGACGCATTATTCATGTTTTTTGAGGTACTGGCATTGAATAAGACATTTATGAAGCTTACGCAGCGGTTTGAAGAATTAGAGGAGCAAGTGTCTCAAATAGAAGCTTCTACATCTTTTCGCGACAGTATGTACGGCCGCGGCGAGTATGTGAATGATGAATCGCTTTTGAACTGGAAGGTAAAGGTAAGAAGCTTATTATCAAAAGTTTGTGGAGAAGAATCCCAGCATTTTAAGCAATTTGAGATAGCAGAAGATTATGGGATTGTTGGAACAACAAACCTTGAAATACTAAAGAGGTTGAAAGCTGTATTCATAGCAGCAAAGGAGGATTTTGAGAGCGGCTATCTGCTATCAATAAAAACACTGGTACAAGCTGAGGTCTTTGACTCTGAGCTTGAACAAGCAAACGAGCTTTTTTCTAGTGGCTACTCCACTGCTGCTGCCGTAATTGCAGGAGTTGTTTTAGAGACAGCATTGCGAGAGCTATGTGATAGAAATGGGATTTCACATGGAAAGCTAGATAAAATGAATACTGATCTAGTAAAAGTTGGCGTATATAACAAGCTTAATCAAAAGCGAATAACAGCTCTTGCGAGCATACGTAATAGCGCTGCACATGGAAAGCAAGATGAGTTTACGGATCAAGATGTTTCTGACATGATTAGGGATGTAAATCAATTCCTTGCCAATCATCTTGTAGATTAGCTAGCCTAGCAAAGGTGGGGCAGCAAATTTTAGAGGTTCTGGTTGCATTATAAAGGTTACTCGTAACTTCTGACCGCAACCGTTAGCTGACTCCGCATAGAGATGTTGCACCCGTCCTTCGAGATTGCTGACAAAATCGAAAGTACCCAAGAGATAGTTTGTTATGGAGTAGTTTGAGATAGTTCAGTGAGCTCTAGATAAAAGCCGCTAGGTTGCTGTGGGTAGGCAAAATCGGAATGTGCTGCCCTGATCCAGATCACTCGTAACCTCAATCACGCCACCTTGGAGTTCTACCAGGCGGCGGCAGATGGCTAGACCGATACCGCTACCCCCAGAATGGCGATCGCGGGAGCGATCGGCACGCCAAAATCGTTCAAAAACATGGGGCAAGTCTTCCGGCGCAATGCCGATGCCTGTATCTATGACAGCAATCCATACCTGGGTTGCTTCAGCAGTCACCTGCACCGTAATCGTGCCAGCAGGGGTATAGCGCAGAGCATTGCCAATCAGGTTGCCAAGAATTTGCTCCACCCGTTCAGCATCCGCAAGCACCATGGGAATATCTGCGGGATAGCCGAGAGATAAGGTCGGACTATCGTCAGTGAGTTGGCTGGAAAATCGTTCAATCACCGTAATCAGCAGCGGCTGTAGATTCAGCGGGATAGCGTTAATGGGCAGAGAGCCAGCTTCTAGCTTAGACAATTCTTGTAGATCATTGATCAGTCGCCGCATCCGCCGCGTTTCTCGGGTAAGTTTTTGATAGATATCATCCGAGGGAGATAAGGTATCATCCGCCAGTCCTTCGAGGTAGCCTTCCACGATGGTCAAGGGCGTGCGTAATTCATGGGCCAGGTCGCCAACTAGATCCCGCCGCCGTTGTTCGACCCCTTCGAGATCGGCAGCCATGCGGTTGAAGCCTGAGGCGAGACGGTCGAGTTCAGGAATTTCGCTAGAGGGCACGCGGGCATCCATCTGTCCGGCAGAAAATTTCTGGGTGATCCTCTCCATCTGTTCCAGCGGTTGCATGATGCGGCGAGATGACCAGTAGCTTAGCCCGCCAGCGGTGGATGCTCCCACCACCACAGACCACAGGGCCCCCCGACTCCAAGCGGTTTCAAAACCTTGGACAAGCTGGGTCACGGTGTAACCCTCACCTTCAATTTGCCGCAGGTAAATGGTGAAAAAGCGCGGAGATGAAAACTTGCCCATGATAATCAGGACGCTCAGTCCTGTCACCATGACAATGATGTGAGAGAAAAATAGGCGCGATCGCAATCCCCAATTAGCCATCTTCAAATTTATACCCCACGCCAATGACAGTTTTGAGGAACGTGGGCTGGGCAGGATCCAGCTCAATCTTTTTGCGCAGGCGGGCGATGTGGGTATCCACAACCCGCTCATCACCGTAGAAATCGCTGCCCCAGATGCGATCGATAATTTGGCTGCGGCTCCACACCCGCCCAGGGTAGCTGATGAACATAGACAAGAGATCAAACTCTAGGGTGGTGAGATCGAGGGGGGTGAGTTGACCGTCCTGCTGTCGCTGGGCTGAACGTTGATCGAGATCAACCCAGAAGTTGGGCGTTTCATAGATCTGCCCCTGGGTTCCATGGCGGAGCGATCGCCGCAATAGGGCCCGCACCCGAGCCACGAGTTCCCGAGGGCTAAAGGGTTTGACCATATAGTCATCTGCGCCGGTAGACAGGCCAATGATCCGATCGAGTTCTTCCCCCTTGGCCGTCAGCATGAGAATGAAGGGATCCTTGCTACCGGGCTGCTGGCGAATTCGGGCACAGACTTCTAGGCCATCCAACCCCGGAATCATCAAATCGAGAATAATCAAATCAGGCTGCTGGTCTTGAAAGAGCTGGATGGCGGTTAGCCCATCCCGACAGTCTGCGCAGGTAAAGCCCTCTTTCTCCAAATAGAGTCGGATCAATTGGCTAATATCTGCCTCGTCTTCAACAATGAGAATGTTCATACCAAACCTCTAAAACGCCGCATTCTCCTGGGGTAAACCTCGTGGTCTCTCACGGTGGAGCGCTGAACAAGGTTACCGGAGCCGGCCGGTCGTACTCTGATACCACCCTAGCCTCCATTCCAGGTGAGAGACGCAACTATGGGTGAGAGAATAGGCTAGTGGCAGTTTTGTGAATGAATGTTTAAGCTGAAATGGGTTCGAATTGAGTTTAGTATATCGCTCGCTGGTGCGTCTTCAGCTCTGCCCTTGTATCCTGATAATGGTTGGATTCTAGGGGTATGAGAGGTATGTTTAAGTATCAATGGTCTCCCGCTGTCGCTGGCTTAACGTCGTAGGTTTAGCGTGATGGAAACGGCATCTTACCAATCCCAACTGCGATCGCTCGGTCAGTACCTCCAAGACAGTCTGCAACAAGAGGTGCCGGTACCGATCGACGTTCGATGTGTGATCAAACAGGACAAATTATTGGTGCTGGCTCAGCATCCCCCAGATATCTCGCTGGATGCTAAGCGGGCCTTTTCGACTTTGCGCAAAGCCCTCACTGCCCAGACGGACGATTTACTGCATCCGTTCCTGGCCGATGTCTCTACCCTGGCAGTGCAGCTCTACTTGCGGGTGGAGGAGCAGCCCCAACCCTATGCATTCCATCCCTTTCAGATCGAAGCGATCGCTCCGGTCGAAGCACTCACAGACGACGAGACTGATGACCTCCTCTCCGAGGATGAGCTGTCGAACTGGTCGTCCGAGTCTGCCATGGAAGACGAGGAGCCCTTAGATGAACCCTCTTCTCCTCCTCAGCGCCCCGCTAAGCGATTGTCTTGGCGGCTGGGTGCTGCGGTGGCGGGGGTGGTCGTAGTGGCGGGGGTGGCGGCCTATGTGCTGAGCCGTCCCTGTGTGCTGGGAAGCTGTCGCCCACTGCTGCAGGCTGAGGAGCTATTCACCCAGTCCCAAGGGCAGATGGCGTCTGCCACATCGGCTGCGGATGTTAAGGCGATCTATGAGCAACTGACGGAGGCTAGCTATCTGACGACGGTGGTGCCTCATTGGTCTGGCTATTACGAGGATGCCTTGGCCCAACGCGATCGCTATGATGACCACGTCAAGGCGGTGAGTCGTGTGGTCGATGCTCAGGCGGATGCCTTTGCAGCGGCTCAGCGGAGTCAGAATCCGCCCCATCCGATCGCAACCTGGGAAGAAATTCGCGACTTGTGGGAATCGGCGATCGCTCAGCTAGAGGAGGTGCCGGCCGATAGTCCCATGCATGGGTTGGCGCAGCAAAAGCTAGAGGAATATCGCGGCAACCTGGCGGCCATCAACCAACGCATTCAGATGGAGCAGGAGGCCCAGAGTCGGGTGCGATCGGCGAGGGAGATGGCCCAGCGCGCCACGGAACAAGAAGCTGGGAGCGATTCCCCAGAACAGTGGCAGAGTGCCTATACGGCTTGGCAAATTTCTATGGAAATGTTGCAGCCTGTGCCAGCTCACACCATGAGCTATGCCGAGGCCCAGCAGCTTCTGTCGCTCTACAGTACCCGCATGGCGACCCTGCGCGATCGCCTCAGCCAGGAGGAACTATCCACCACGGTCTATCGACAATCGTTACAACTGGCCGATCAAGCAGCAACCTACGAGCAGCAAGAGCAGTGGTCTCAGGCGGTGGCGGCCTGGCAGAACGCGCTAACCAATGCCCAGCAGGTGCCGACGGATTCGGCTTACCATGACCAGGTGCAGCCGTTGGTCAATTCCTATGCCCTGGCCCTAGAAGATGCCAGGCAAAATCTCCGGTTGGCGATCGCTGCCCAAACGGCCGAAGCTGAGTTGAATAAACTGTGTGGCGGAGATACGGCCCGCTGCACGTACCAGGTTAGTCGCGAAGAGGTGCAGTTGCGATTAACGCCTGCCTATCAAGCCACTGCGGCTAGTTTTCCCCAGCCAACCGCCTCCTCGATCCCCCTATCGGTTTCCATGGACACCATCCTCCATCAAGTTGCTCAGGTTGGGAATGCGGCTAGGGTCGAGATTAATGTATACAATGCCGACGGTACCCTGTTTGGGCGCTATGTGCCGAGTCTGTCTGGTTATGTACCCCCTGCCTACATCGAGGTCTTGGATCAAGAGCCAGCCCCGCCTCCCAATCAAGACGATTGACGTCCCAAGGTACCGATCTTCAGGCTAAGACCCGTGGGATGATCTCTGGAAGACTCAGCGCGATCGCCAGATTTCTGGCATGATCCAATAGCCTGTGGCTGTCTGATACAACGTGATTGTGGTGTAAACGAGTGAACTATATTCCACCGTTAGATTTAACGCAGCAATATCAAACTTTAGAGCCCGACATCCGCCAAGCAGTGACGGACGTTCTCGCCTCTGGGCGGTATATTAATGGCCCTGTGGTACAAACCTTTGAGCAGCAGTTTGCCGCTTATATCGGTACGGCGGATTGCATTGGCTGTAATTCCGGCACCGATGCCCTACTGTTGGCGCTGCGTGCCTACGACATTGGCCCCGGCGACGAGGTGATCACGACGCCCTTTACCTTCATTGCCACGGCAGAGATGATCAGCGCGGTGGGGGCCACCCCTGTGTTTGTGGACATCGATGCCCAGACCTATAATCTGGATCTCAATCAGGTGGCAGCCGCCATCACCGATCGCACCAAGGCCATCATGCCCGTGCATCTGTTTGGGCAGCCGGTGGATATGACTCGGCTGATGGCGATCGCCCAAGCCCATGGTTTGATTGTCATTGAAGACTGTGCCCAGGCAACGGGAGCCACCTGGCAGGGGCAGAAGGTGGGCAGCTTTGGCCATGTCGGCTGTTTTAGCTTCTACCCCACCAAAAATCTAGGAGCCTGCGGCGATGGCGGAGCGGTGACCACCTCTGATGGGGCGATCGCTGAAAAAATCCGCCTCCTGCGCAACCATGGCCAACCCCAAACCTATTGCCATACGGTTGTGGGGATTAATAGCCGCCTGGACGCCATCCAAGCCGCGATTTTGACCATCAAACTGGGCTATCTCGATAGCTGGAATGCTCAACGGCAGGCGATCGCTGACCGTTACTACAGCGCCCTGTCTCAGATCGATGGCGTAGATCCGCCGAGGGCGATCGCTGGAGGACAGGCCGTTTGGCATCAATACACCCTGCGGCTCACGGCCAAGGCTGCGGACTCTGACCTGCGCCAAGCCATCCGCCAGCAGTTACAAGCCCAGGGCATTGGTTCAATGATTTACTACCCCATCCCGCTGCACCAACAGCCGGTGTATGCAGCATTGGGCTATCCAGCGGGACAGTTGCCCGTGGTCGAACAGGTGGCCCAACAGGTGCTATCGTTACCCATGTTCCCTGAACTCACCCCAGCCCAGCAAGATCACGTGGTCAGCGGCGTGCGATCGGCCTTAGCCGACGTCGTCACCCAGGTTCTCAAGACGCCTGCCTAGGGTTGCTGCAGCATCGGGTAGGTTCCACTCTGCGCTGCAGGGATGCCATCAGTCTGTCGTTTCATCACATAACTATGAGTTCTGTTTCTTCCTCAGCCGCTGTTGACTGGTCATCTTGTTTATCCCAACTCCTCGATCGCCAATCCCTCGATCGCCAGCAGGCGGCGGCGTTGATGCAGGGATGGCTGGAAGATGCCATTCCGCCGGTGTTGTCGGGGGCCATTCTGGCAGCCATTCAAGCCAAGGGTGTTTCCGCCACAGAGCTGGCCGGCATGGCCCAAGTGCTGCAGTCCCAGTCCATGGGCGAACAGTTCACCCTCGATACTCTACCAACGCCCCGTATTGATACCTGCGGTACAGGAGGCGATGGCGCATCGACGTTTAACATTTCCACCTGCGTGGCCTTTGTGGCGGCAGCAGCAGGCATTGCTGTGGTCAAGCATGGTAATCGGGCCGCATCGAGCAAGGTGGGCTCGGCGGATGTGCTAGATGCTTTGGGAATTAATCTGGGAGCTGACCTCAGCCGAGTACAGGCAGCGGTGCAGGAGGTGGGCATCACCTTTCTGTTTGCTCCAGGCTGGCATCCGGCGATGAAGGCGGTGGTACCCATTCGCAAGACCCTAAAGGTGCGCACGGTCTTCAACCTGCTGGGCCCCTTGGTGAACCCCCTCAAGCCTACGGGACAGGTGCTGGGGGTATTCGACTCGGCGCTGGTGCCGGTGATGGCGGAGGCGTTGAATCAACTGGGCATGGAGCAGGCGATTGTCCTACACGGCCGGGAAAAGCTCGATGAAGCCGGTCTGGCCGATCTCACCGATCTAGCAGTTGTCAGCCAAGGACGGGTAGAAACCTTGACCCTCAATCCCCAAGACCTGGGTCTAACGGCAGCCTCGACGGCGGCCCTGAAGGGGGGAGAACTTTCGGATAACGTGGAGATTCTCTCGGCAGTACTCCAGGGCAAAGGTACGGCAGCCCAAATGGATGTGGTGGCGCTGAATGCGTCCTTGGCGTTACAGGTGGGGGGAGCGATCGCTGCGGAGAGCCCTCAAGCCGCCTACCGCCAAGGTATTGACCATGCGCGGGCCATTTTAGAAAGCGGCGCTGCTTGGGAGAAACTGCAGGAACTGGTGGAGTTTCTCAAGGGCTAGGGACAACGGTTCTCGGGTTCAACGGCAAGAACGCCAGCCAGTAGCCATACCTAGACAAGCTCAACGGAGATGCCGCCGGCCCAAACGGTCGCATCTCCTGTAGGGTGCAGTTGGGCGAAGCCGTAACGCACCCTCTTCTGCATGGAGACAGATACTGATCGAGACTAAGACAAGCTGAGATACTGGAGTTTTATATCGGGACTTCACGATTGCGGTTGACCAGACGGTGAAGGGATGTCAGGTTCAAACCTTGGTTTAAAACAAAGGTGACCCGGAGTTCACGCCTATTACAAGCATCCCGTATTGCTGCTGCCTTCCGGCCCTGACAAAATTGAGGCGTTGTAACTGCATGAGTCCGAGTCATCTCTAGCATAACATAGGCGGTGGCCTATCGCAGCAGCGATGCGATCATGCTGTTGGCTTGAGACTCATAGCCACCACCAAAGAGGTTGAAATGGTTGATGACGTGATACAGGTTATACAAGGTTTTGCGGCGATCGTAGCCGGGGTCGAGAGGATAGGCAGATTGGTAGGCGCTATAAAATTCGTTGGGAAACCGACCGAAAAGTTCCGTCATGGCAATGTCCACCTCGCGATCGCCAAAATAGGTGGCCGGGTCAAGGATCACCGGTTCGCCCTCGACGGTAACCGAGGCATTGCCTGACCAAAGATCGCCATGCACAAGAGAGGGTTGGGGATCATGGCCTGCTAGCAGGTCGGGAATGGCGGCCATCAGCGCGGCCTGCTGAGGAAAATTGCCCCCTCGGCGGGCGGCTAGGCGGAACTGGTGCGCCATACGATGCTCAAGGAAAAAGTCGAGCCAGCTCTGGGTCCAGGGATTGGGCTGGGGAGTTGCGCCAATGGTGTTGGATTGATCCCAGCCAAAGCCGCGATCGCTACTCACACGATGCATTGCCGCTAGATTCCGTCCCATATCCTCCCAAGACTGATGGGTACCATAGCCAAAATTCAGCCATTCCAACACCAGGTAAGACCGACTATCGGTAATTCCCCAGCAGATGGGCCGTGGAACGCGCATGGTTTGGGACTGGTAGATTTGCTTGAGCCCCAAGGCCTCGGCCTCAAACATGCCAATTTGGCTAGCCTGGTTGAGCTTCACAAAAAAGGCGCGATCGCCCCCGTCGAGGGCATAGGCCTGGTTGATGCAGCCCCCGCCTACAGGACGGTGGTGCTTGACCTGAAAGGGGCTATCGGTAACTTGACTAATGTGGGTGGCAATATCAGTCCACATGGGGCTAGGAGGCTGGTTTGGAAACAACAATGCCGCAGGCCTGCGGCGAGAGATACTGCTGCGCGGCACGCTGCAGGTCGATGGCATCCAGGGCACGGATGCGGGCCGGATAGTTCAGCGCTGGGGTAAGGTCGCCCACGAGGGTGTGGTAGTAGCCGTAGAGCCCAGCGCGATTGCTAGGGGTTTCATTACCAAAAATATATTGATTGGCAACCAGGGTGCGCACCCGCTCTAGCTCTTCGTCTTGAATAACATCCGTCTGCAGCGACTGCAGATGTTGAGCGATCGCTTGTTCAACCTCAGGAATGGCTGCTGCCGGCAACTGCACGGTGATTTGAAAGATGCCTTGCCGCGCATAGGTCATGTTGGTGGCGGATACGCTGGTCACCCATTTCCGCTCTTCCCGTAGGTCGCGTACTAGGCGCGCCGTCCGCCCCTGGCCAAGGATATAGGCGATCGCATCTAGCGCATAGGTGTGATGCACCTCATCCATGCCGGGCACCCGCCACATAAAGCTTAGCCGAGCTTGCTGCAGCGTCGGATCTTCGTAGTCGTAGCGCTGGATGGTCTCAAAGGGTTGTTCGGCGGCTAGGTAGGACGGCCGAGTCAGGGAGGTTTCGATTTCTAGGGGATGATCCTGGAGCGATCGCTCTGCCAAAGCGGTGTCAAAGCCATCGGCCACAATACTCACCAAGTCCTCCACCGGCAGATTGCCCACGGCCACAGCGGTGATGGACTGGGGGCGATACCAGGTGTGATGGAACTCGCGCATCTGCTGCGCTGTGAGCGATTGGACGACCTCTTCGCGCCCTAAGACTGGACGGCGATAGGGTAAGTGCTGAAATGCAGCTTCCATGGATCGGTAGAAGCTGCGGCGGCGAGGATTATCGTGGGAACGACGAATTTCTTCGAGAATGACCGATCGCTCTCGCTCAAAGGCATCGTCGGGAATGGCGGCATTCAGCACCATCTCGATTTGCAGAGGAGCTAGGGTGGCAAAATCGTCGGGGGCGGCGGTGATGTAGTAGTGGGTATAGTCTTGACTGGTGGCGGCGTTGGTGGCCCCTCCACACTGTTCAACGGTGCGTTCAAAGAGCCCGGTCGGCAGTTGCCGCGTGCCTTTGAAAATCATATGTTCTAGGTAGTGGGCGATGCCATTGATGTCATCGGACTCAACGGCTGACCCAGCTCCTAGCCAAAGACTGAGATTGGTGGCCTCAACGGGCATTTGCTCTGCCACAATGGTTAACCCGTTGGATAACCGATGAACCGTTGGAGCAGTCAAGCCAGTCATCGAATCTGACCCAGTTAGCGTAAACGTCATAAACACCTATGGAGCGGTACCGCTTCATCTATCTTAATCGTCAATGATGCGTCCGCGCAGTAGGCTGGCTGACTAGATCATCAGAAATCCGAGGATTCTGATCCAACCGGGAGCGATCGCATCTTTTACCTTACACACCTAGATGGGGTCATGTCCGATACATCGGCAACCAATTCCCCTGCATCTTTGCTCTCTTGAGCTAGCTTGCCCTGCAACGCAGCAGATCTTTCTCTGATCTATCAAAGGTTTGCAGTCAACGCTCGAATCTCGTAGGATCAAACTATTAAGGAATGTAAATCATCGTCTCATTATCAACCGCCCTGCCATGCCTCAGTCTTCCCGCGATCGCGATTCTATAGCTCCATCCCCAGAAGACCCATCCACAGACGGTATGTCAACCGGTGATGGATCCTCTGAGGCCCGTGTGGTGGTGATTGGTGCGGGCATCGGCGGCTTGACGGCGGCGGCGTTGCTGGCCCATCGAGGCTATCGGGTGCGGGTGTTTGATCAGGCGATCGTGCCGGGGGGTTGCGCTTCAACGTTTCAGCGGCGCGGATTTACCTTTGATGTGGGGGCTACTCAGGTGGCCGGGCTAGAGCCTGGGGGGATTCACCATCGGATTTTTACCGAACTAGGTATTCCCCTACCGGAAGCAACTCCCTGCGATCCCGCCTGCGCCGTTTACCTGCCAGGTGAGACGGAGCCCATTCAGGTGTGGCGAGATCCCCAGCGATGGCAGGCCGAACGCCAGCGGCAGTTTCCTGGGAGCGAACCCTTTTGGCAGTTTCTCAACGATTTATTTCGCTATAGCTGGGCCTTTCAATCCCGAGATCCCATTCTGCCGCCGCGTAGCGCTTGGGATGTGGCCCAGTTGCTGCAGGCAGTACGTCCCGACACGTTGTTGACCGCGCCCCACACCTTCTCTACCGTGGGTCAGGTGCTGCGTCGCTATGGGCTGGGAGGCGATCGCCGTCTGAGAACCTTCCTAGATTTACAGCTCAAACTTTACTCCCAAGTCAACGCCGAGGAAACCGCCGTTCTCTATGCTGCAACGGCTCTGGGTGTATCCCAAGCACCCCAAGGGCTCTACCACCTAGAAGGCAGTATGCAGGTGTTGAGCGATCGCTTGGTGGAATCCCTGGAGCGGGATGGCGGAGAGCTACAGATGCGCCATACGGTAGAGAAGATCCACACCCGTCACGGTCGGGCCGTGGCGGTCGAGATCCGTAACCAGAAGACCGGCGAGGCGTGGATGGAGCCTGCAGATCAGGTGGTGGCGAACGTGACGGTGCAAAATCTGGTGCAGTTGCTGGGCGATCAGGCTCCCAGCGGCTACCGGCAGCGGGTGGATAAGCTCCGTCCTGCCTCCGGTGCCTTTGTGGTGTATTTGGGGGTGAAGGCCTCAGCCATTCCCGAGCCCTGCCCGCCCCATCTCCAGTTTCTCTACGACTATGAGGGAGCGATCGCTGAAAACAACTCCCTCTTTGTCTCCGTCAGCCATCCCGGCGATGGCCGCGCACCCGCAACCTGTGCCACTATCATCGCCTCGTCGTTTACCGACCTAGGGCTCTGGTGGACAACCCCCGACTACGATCGCCTCAAGCAAGACTACACCAACGCAGCGATCGCCCGCCTAGGACAATTTTTCCACCTAACGCCCGACACAATTCTTCATTGTGAAGCAGCTACCCCCAGAACCTTCCAGCGCTACACCGCCCGCGATCAAGGAGCCGTGGGTGGATTAGGGCAGCGAGTGCCCACCTTTGGCCCCTTCGGTTTTGCTAACCGCACGCCAGTGGATGGCCTATGGCTGGTGGGCGACTGCACCCATCCCGGTGAAGGTACCGCAGGGGTGAGCTATTCGGCGCTGACCGTCGTCCGACAAATTCAGCAAGCATCCTCCTAGATTCCGTTGTTCCAGACAACAACGGTTACACAGCACGGTTACACAACACGGTTACACAACACGGTTACACAGCGATGGCCATCGTTCTCACGAACGTGATGGTGGCCATGGCGATTGTGCGCTCTAAACGTTTTGGTACGACAAGGGCGATCGCTGTTCACGACCCTACGTCAGCCTATTCAAGCTACTGCTTCAATCTCTATTGCTTCAATCTATTGAGAATCTATGTTAGTCCATAGATTGATCGGTCTCCAAGCAAGATCAGGTTGACAAACGTACGATTGGTCGTTTATGGTTCTTGTTGGACAAATTAATTGATAATCAATTGCATTAAGTTGGGCTCTGCATAGACAGTATTAGGAATTATTGCAGGCTAGCTTTCTTATCCCTACTAAGGACTACTAAGATCCACACGCCATGATGAAACTCAAACGACGGACGCTTTTTGCTGGATTGACCGGAGCCGCTATGGCGATCGCAATTGGCTGTGCCAGTCAGTCTACCGATACGGCAACCGATACAACGACTGATGCTGCTTCCGACACCGCCAGTACCCCCGCTAGTGATGGTGAGGTTGTCAACCTATATTCATCTCGGCACTACGACACCGATAACAGCCTGTACGAAGGGTTTACAGAAGAGACAGGCATTGAGGTAAACCTGATTGAAGGGGACGCTGATGAACTGTTGGAGCGCATCAAGAGCGAAGGGGCAAACAGTCCGGCTGATGTCTACATGACCGTGGATGCAGGACGGCTCTGGCTAGCCGAGCAGGAAGGATTGCTGCAACCGGTAGAATCAGATGTGTTGACAGCCGCCATCCCTGAGAACCTGCGCCACCCTGATGGTCTCTGGTTTGGGCTAACGACCAGGGCGCGGGTCATTGTTTACAACAAAGATACGGTGGATCCATCTGAGCTTTCCACCTACGAAGACCTAGCGGATCCCAAATGGCAGGGGCGCGTCTGCATCCGTAGTTCGGGCAATATCTATAACCTTTCCCTCGTTGGCTCCATGGTGGAAACCATGGGCGAAGAGGCGACTCAAGACTGGGTAGAAGGTTTGGTGAGCAACTTGGCCCGTGAGCCTGAAGGAGGAGATACGGATCAAATTAAGGCCGTCGCTTCGGGACAATGTGATGTGGCGATCGCCAACCACTACTACTGGGCAAGACTAGCTAAGTCTGAAGATGCGGCCGAGCAAGCGGTAGCAGAGCAAGTGGGTATCTTTTTCCCTAACCAAGACGATCGCGGTACCCACGTCAATATCAGTGGTGCCGGTGTGCTAGCTGCAGCTCCCAATCCCGAGAATGCGATCGCGTTTATTGAATATCTAGTTAGCCCCGAAGCGCAGGAAATCTTTGCAGCGGGCAATAATGAATACCCGGTGCTAGAAGGGGTCAATGTCGATCCGATTGTGTCGGAACTCGGTAACTTCAAGGTTGATGCGGTGAATGTAGCGTCTTACGGCCGCAATAACCCCAAGGTTGTAGAAATTGTTGACCGGGCAGGTTGGAAATAATCCTGATCGCCTGAAGCTACATACCTGTAATTGTTCGTGGCAAACTCGCGGGGGATACATCTTTAGAAGGTTTGATGTATCCCCTTTTTTTGCTGGGTCTAGATCTGTCGTTGGGTTGCCTAGGCTTAATCGATACTGACGCCTTTAAACGTATTGGGGCGTTTACGACTAGCGACAGGAGCTTGATCGGCAGCACGCGATCGCAGTCGATGGGCTTGAAAATGTTTCTGCCATTCAGCGGGTGCATCTAAGGTTTCGCCGCCGTGCTGGGTAAGCCGTTGCCGCACTTGACACAGCACAGGCGTATTCACACAGGCTCCAGAAATAATCACCTGCCCCTTAGTCAGAGCCGGCAGTTCTTTCAACAAGTCGCGCCCAGCAGATTCCACGCCATACTTCAGGCTTTCCTGATCCACCGGGTTGACGATGCGCATTAAGAATTGACTCATGCATTGAGATAAAACATCCGAGTCGATCTTGCCGGGACGCTGGGTGATCAACCCCACGCCGAGACCGAATTTACGTCCCTCACTCAAAATCGTTCGCAGGATGGTTTTGCAGCGAGAAGGTTCGTGGGCAGGAGCGAAGCGGTGGGCCTCTTCCAGCAAAATGAAGACCGGATAGGGCAGGTAGTTTTCGTCATCCGGCAAGATATATTCCTTTTGCGTATTCATGCGGGCTTGGTTGGACTGGCGCAACACCGCCGCGCAGATCACCTGCTGGGCTTCTTGAGACACCTCGTTCATCTGCAAAACCGTCACCTGCCCCGGTTCAAACAAATCCTTGGGGGCCAGGTGTTCCATGGGATGGAAGTAGGGCATGTCGGCTAAGCGATCGAGCTTCCAGGTAATGGCGGGGGCGGAGGAGCCTAGCTTTTCGTTGCCCTCATCATCCACGCTGGTGTCTGCCTCTTTCACCATTTCGATCAAGTCACCAATGCCCCAGCGGTATTGCCCTTGCCGATGGCGTTTAATCAAGGCAAAGGCTTTATTGAGGATGGCCTGCTGGCGATCGCTCATTTCTGGTAGCAGGGTGAGGAAATCGTAGTAGTCCAACGACGAAATACGAATGCGCACATCATCCGGCGTCAGCACTTTAACTTTGGGAGCATAGCCATCCTCGGCAGTGAAGGCTGGATGCCCCCGCAGTTCCGACAGGGTGCCATATTCCCCGTGGGGGTCAAAAATCAACACGGCGGCGCGGTTATGGGGAGCCAGCAGTTCCTCTACCAAAACGCCAGCGGTGTAAGACTTTCCCGACCCCGTACCCGCCAAGATCGCCATGTGGGTACTCACCAGTTCTTTAACATCCAGGGCGATGGGAACTGCCCCTTGGTCGCGCAGGAGGAGAGAACCAATGTGGGCGGAGCCGATCGCTTGGGGCTGGCGCTTGTTCAGCACTTCCCGCAGATAGTCATCATGGGCCAGGTACACCTTTTCCCCCGGATCCGGCGTGCGGCGGGGATTCATGAACCCCAAGCGCGGATCAAAATAGCCCACCACATCGACGGTGACTTGGTAAATTTCTGGATTGGGATGGGAGAAGCCGACCAGGGCCGCAATGGTTTCCGGGCTAATTTCCGTATCGGCAAAAATGCGATCGGGTAAATGATCAATCAGCGATCGCGCCGAGATCTTGCCCAAAATATTCAGCGATCGCACCGTCCCATCCAGCCCCGGCAGTTGAACGGTGTAGTAGACAAATTCACCAATTTTGACATGGCGATTATTGCTGGTGATGAACACATACTGGTTGCCGTCGTCACCGGGGCCTTTCACCGTACCAATGGCTGGAGACTGCGATCGAGAACTTACCATAGATTTATATTGATGCTCTTCGTCAGGGACTTCTATCGATAGCAACCTAGAACCGTCGGTTGGATGGGGGGCAGCAGGAACTTCTAGACGAGATCTATGCGTCAGAGGAGTAGGCAGATCTCGATTGGATCTTGGTCGTTCAACGATCGCGCCCTGCCTAAACCGCTCGGTGTTCATGCTCAACGAACAGGTTACGACCTAAATTCCTTTTCATCCTATCCGCATTCCTCCCCAAGTCGCTGGAAAATTGGTTTATATTGGGGCAGATATTCTAGACTGTTGGTCATCCAATGGTTAATATCGACCGCCAACGTCCTAGACTCAATGTGGTCTAAGACGATGAGCGATCGCCCAGCCTACATTAAACGCCTTCACCTGATCAACTGCTCCATCAAGAGTTGGGTTTTTCGTCCGTGTTGTGAATAAATCGTCTCCTCTGATTGCTATGAACCTAAAACTGAATGCGATCGCACCCCAGCGCCTTTTGGCTCCTATTCTCACCCTAGGACGGCATCTGAGCCTGATTTCTCTCTTGGTTGGTGTTGGCACCTTGGCCAACTTTGCCGTTATGGCCCTGCCCGCTCTAGCGGCGTTGGAAATGCGGGTGGCCATCGAGCAAGATGTTAGCCAAGTGACCATCGGTAGTTCCACCAACGCTGTGCTCCGCGATGGCTCAGGACAGGTCTTGGCAGAAATTCCCGCCATGGGAGCCCTGGTAGCAGAGTCGAACGGCGGGCGGGTGACGGTCAACCGCTGGACGGCAGGGCAAGTTTGGGTGGAGCCAGAGGCAGATGGCTTTGTGTATATCGGTGATAAGTGGTATCGCGGTCGCACCTTGGTTCTGCCGACCAGTGGCGGCATCACGGCGGTGAACTATGTGGATCTAGAAGAATATCTCTACAGCGTTGTGGGTGCAGAAATGCCCACCAGTTGGCCCCTAGAAGCGCTGAAAGCTCAAGCCGTATCGGCTCGCAGCTACGCCCTCTATCAACGACAAACCAGCGGCAACACGGTCTTTGATGTGGGAGATACCACCTCCTGGCAGGTCTATAGCGGTCTAGAGAAGGAAGCCACTAGCACACAGCAAGCGGTTCGAGAAACCGCTGGTCAGGTGTTGGTGCATGAGGGACGCATTATTGAAGCCGTGTTCCACTCTGCCTCGGGCGGCTACACCGAGAATGTCGAAGATGTTTGGACAAGCTATCGCCCCTACCTGCGGGCGGTGCAAGATTTCGACCAAAATGCTCCGGTCTATCAATGGACAGAAACCTTTAGCGCCGATCAGCTCAGGGCAAGAATTACGGGCGTCGGCAACATTCTCTCCTTACAACCCGAGCGCCGTACCAACCAAGGTCGCATCATCACCATGCGCGTGGTAGGCGATGCCGGAACTCGCACCCTCAGCGGCAATGAACTGCGCCAAGCACTCGACCTGCGCAGTACCTTGTTTGAGGTAACCCCGAGTCTGCCCAATGTAGCCAGTACGGGCAATACGGTACCGGTGCCCACGTCGTTCCAAGTGCAGGGTCGTGGTTTTGGGCATGGGCTAGGTCTCAGTCAATGGGGAGCACGAGAAATGGCCAGCCAAGGGCAAAACTATCAGCAAATTGTTTCTCACTACTACACAGGAGCTAACCTAGCCGTCATCCAGGTAGAGTAAGTAAGCAAGGGCGATCGCTTTTCGGTTAACCAAGAGAGCGATCGCCCTTAAGATAGCATCTGCAAGATAACAAGCGTTAATACGATAAAAAACCTATACTAGCAAATAAGTAAGCATCTTTCCACAAGGATATAGTGATTAAAAACGTTAAGACTAGTCTCAAGGTAGTGCTAGGGATCGCGCTCATCGTCGCAGGACTGAACCACTTTCGCTCAGCCGATTTCTATCTGCGGATGATGCCACCCTATTTACCATGGCATCTAGAACTGGTCTATATTAGCGGCGTGGCTGAAATACTCTTGGGCATCCTGCTACTGGTGCATCGCACTTCAGCGATCGCTGCCTGGGGGATCATAGCGTTGCTCATCGCCGTCTTCCCTGCCAACCTCCAGATGGCCTTGGAGCCTGATCAATTTCCTAACATTCCCGAGATCGCGCTCTGGATAAGGCTGCCACTCCAAGCGGTACTCATTGCCTGGGCCTATTGGTATACGCGATCGCCCTCCCGCCGCAACATCCATCATCCCTAGATAGAGATGTAACCTTCACTGACTAGGCAGGGACGGAAGCCTCATATCCAGTCTGGGTAAGAAGAATGGATCATGTAACGTTTTAACCCGAATTTAAGATGACGACTGCCTGTTTCCTTCATCACCCTGAACTATACTGAACATAGTTTCCTCCCTAAGAGCACAGCGTATGGTTCACACCACTGGCAAATCCCTCACCCTAGATGAGTTTTTTGCACTGCCTGACGACGACAAGACCTATGAGTTCGTCAATGGACAAGCTGTGCCGAAACTATTGCTCTCTACTATGTCTCCTAAATTTTTTCATAGTGCAATTACGGGCGCGTTGTTTACCTTACTCAGTCAATGGAGCCAAAATCGAGGGCGAGTGTGTATTGAATGGGCACTGCTCCTGAGATGGCAAGATAAACCTTGGGTGCCTGTGCCCGATCTTACCTATCTTTCCTACGATCGCCTCCCGAAGACTTGGGTGAAGGATGAAGCTTGTCCAGTTTGTCCTGATCTAGTCATTGAAATTATTTCTCCAGGACAAACCTTTGGTGCCATGACTGAAAAGTCAACCAATTATTTGCTGGCAGGTATTTCCTGTGTGTGGGTTGTGGATTCTGCTGCCCGAAGCATCACCCTGTTCAGTCCAGATTCTTTGCCGCAGACTTATCGAGGCGACAGGGCGATCGCTACTCCCTTGTTGCCTACCTTAACGATCACGCCCAATCAAGTTTTTCAGCTCGCTGGACTATTGGATAACTAAGCTTATACTTTGGGGTGGATTAGGTCGCTGATGGGCGATCGCCTCAACTGTAGTCTTTTCAATCCCTGCACCTTTAATTCAACCTCAAATAAATTTAACTTCGACAACTGCTGTCTATACAGTTAGACTTTGGATAGAATTTCTTTTATCTAAGCTACCCTTTATGTCAAAGAACCTTGATCTTTTCATTGATTTGAATGAGGCTGGGCTGGACTTGGAACCAGAAGAGCTAGAAGCCTATTCCCAACGTTTGGTGCTTGACTTGAAAGATGGGCTAGCAGAGGATGCCGTTTTGGCGCGCTCCGCTGATATCCCAGAGGGCAGCAAAGCTGGGGAGGGTGGGTTTGATTTGGGCATCCTCAAGGCAGAGGTGAACCTGAAAAACATCCTAGCGGTGTTGCAGTGGCTGCGGGAGAGAATAGCAGGGGCATCACTGGAACTTGAGTATGGCGATGTGAAGCTGAAATATCGCACCGAAAAGGAACTGGAACAACAACTGCAAGCGCTGGAGAAAATTTCGCATCTGACGGTTAGAGTAGTAAAAAGCGATACCAGCAAGGATTAATGGCAAGAGTTGCGCTGTTGATTGGTACAGGAACCTACGGGGACGGATTTAAGCCTCTCCCGGCGGCACCCAAAGATGTGGAGGCGATCGCCGCTGTCCTTCGCGATCCGGACATGGGAGGCTTTGATCAGGTGGAGCAACTCATTGACCAGCCCCATAGCACCGTTTCTGAAACGATTGAAACTTGGTTGCGGGCAAGGCAAAAAGACGATCTGGCGTTGCTCTACATCTCCGGGCATGGAGTGAAAGATGATCAACGAGATCTCTACTTTGCGGCGTGCAATACGAAGAAACAAAAAGAGAACTTAGTCCGAGCAACGGCAATTCCAGCCAGCGTTGTGCGCGATCGTATCCGGGAGAGCAAAGCTAAACGGCAGGTGATCATCCTGGATTGCTGTTTCAGTGGAGCCTTTGGCGACCTGCTGGCCAAAGATGACAACACGATTGATCTAGAGACCCTGTTGGGGGCAGAGGGGCGCGTTGTTCTCACGTCCTCTAGTTCGTTGCAATATTCCTTTGAGCAACGGGATGGCGCGCTCTCCATTTACACTCACTGCCTAGTGGAAGGCATTCGCACTGGAGCTGCCGATGTGGATGATGATGGCGCGATCTCTGTCCAGGAACTGCATGACTACGCCAAGCGAAAAGTGCAGGAAGAATCTCCTGCTATGACGCCCCGCATTATCGTTTTGAAAGATGAGGGCTATCAAATCCGCATTGCCAAAGCCCCCCTAGGCGACCCCAAGGTGAAATATCGCAAGGAAATGGAGGTGATCGTTCAGGAAGATGGCGACACCATTGATGAGATTCTTAGTCGTTCTGTGTTGGAGGAATGGCAACACAAGCTGGGCTTGTCTGATGGGGAAGTACAGGCGATCGAATCAGACATTTTGGAACCGATTCGGCAACGGCAGAAAAAGATCCAACGCTATCGAGAGGTGTTTACCCGCGCCCTTCAACACAAAAATCCATTGGGGGAACGAGAACTGAAGCGGTTGCAGCAGCTTCAGCACATTTTGGGCTTGAGGAATGAGGATATTCAGGCGATCGCAGTAGAAGTCATGCAAACAACTCCCCACCTACCAGACCTGCTCCTGGAATCGGAAAAAGGGATAGACTACTGGGAATTGCAAATACTACTGCAAGTAGGGCAATGGAAAGAAGCTGACCTGGAAACTGCCCGACGAATGCTGCAAGCAATGAATAAAGAGGAGTGGTTGGATGTTGAGACTGATGATTTACTTAACTTCCCCTGCAAAGACCTGGAGACGATTGATCGCCTCTGGGTGCATTATAGCAACGGCAAATTTGGCTTTAGTGTCCAAAAGCAAATTTATGTGGAATGCGGTGCCAAGCTAGACGGCAAGTATACAGGCGACAAAATCTGGGAAAAGTTTGGAGATCGCGTCGGTTGGCGCAAAGCAGGCAAATGGATGAGCTACGACGATCTCACCTTCGACCTTTTTAGTATAGGCGAACTACCTGTTGTAGTAATCCAATTGGGTGGGGGGCATTACCATCTTTTTTCTCTCGCATTGAGACTTGTGACCTGTAGCACAAGCCAGTCCTAGCGTTTGTTTAGAGCAAAGATCTGCGACTTCTTTAAGAAGTCGCAGATCTGACCTCACTCATCTGGCAACAGTTGTCTGAACGCTAAATGAGTGGGCAGACATCCGTTCGCCCAAAACGATAAGCGATCGCTTTCCTCAAACTGCTGCTGAAGTAACGCTAAGTTTGGCAATGTCCCCGCTCGAAGACCTGCATAGTCTAAATAACTAGAAAACTCCCACTCCTCTGGTTGGCTAACCAGGTTGGCTTTAACCGGATTCTGGTGGATGTAGCGAATCAAATGCACCAGATAATCGCTGTGAGTCACCAAAATTCGCTGAAACCGCCCTTGAAACAATGCACCTACTCGACCAAAACGTTTATTGATCGCTTTTGTGTAAGATAGGGAAAGCGATTTCATGGACTGGGATAAGTGTGCGCTTTTAGGATAAACCAGCAGGTGATAATGGTTTGGCATGAGGCAATATGCCACCATGTCAATGTTGTGGGTGACGAAGGTTTGCCGGATCAATCGCAAGAAATAAAGATAGTTATCCCGTTCAAAAAAGACGTTTTGACGATTGTTGCCCCGATTGTAGATATGGTAGAAGTGCCCCATCTGAGGGGGAGAAATTTGCTCCTGAGTCATGGCATCTGCTTCAAGTCATGCCATAGAATACCCAAGCTCACAAGATCTGCGACTTCTTAAAGAAGTCGCAGATCTCGGACTCTAATAACTAACTAAGCCGGTGATGAGATTTGAACTCACGACCGCTCGATTACGAATCGAGTGCTCTACCACTGAGCTACACCGGCATTTGAGCCTGCACCATTGCAAACTAACGGACTATCATTATAGCAGCCTCCATCGATTCTAAAGAGGCGATCGCTCTCCTTTTTTCCAGCTATTTTTCCATCCTCTGAGCCTAGCCACTACACCCCTCCGACTCCGCCGCCCTGTCAGTGATTCACATCACAGCAACAAGGAGGGATGCATCACTCCCTCCCCCAAGCATTCAGCCGACAATATAGAAGACAAGGACGCCATGCGCCCGCACCGTTCACCTAATCGGGAGCACCAGCCATGCAAACTCCTCATGCCATTCGCCTCTTGGTGGAAAAGGCATTGTACATCAGACAGTTGACCCCAGACATCGAAAACGCCATCAACAGCGAGCTGAGCCGCCTCGGCTACATTTCAGAAGTTGACTATGAGGCGTTGGAACTGCTTATGTCTGAAATGGATGAAGGTCGTATTCGCCTCGTGCCAAGCCCCTAGTAAGGCAGTAGGTTCTGTGCCGGGAGCAACTCGGTTTCTAGCCTAGCGAATTTTTCATTGCATTGCAGATAGGTTGACATTCCGTTACCGTCAACATCAGGGTTGTTGCAGTTAGCACAAGATTTAGAGATTTAGACAGGGTGTGTCTCTAGAGTAGAGATACATGGGGCATTGTGGGTGCGTAGAAAACGTCAGGGTCGAGAATGATAGGTCAGGGTGCTGATCAGGGCTGTAAGGGGAAGATGCTACCGTGGAGACGACGGTGAAATCAGGGTTGGAGTGATCTCTCCTATGGGCTCCCTAACAGAAGAATTGGCGATCGCCCAACAGCAGGCTCGCGATGGAAACCTAGGGGCGGCGGAGCAACGGCGGGATGCATTAATCCAGCGCCTGCGATCGCAGCCCCTTGATAGTAATTTGGCAGAACAGGCAGCCGTCTGGCTGGGGGTGGGCGTTTTGGCTCAGCAGATGGGCCGGCTCTCCAAAGCGATCGCGGCCTACCAAGCAGCGATCGCCCTGCAGCCACAGTTGGCCCGCGCCTACAATAATTTAGGAACGGCTTTCAAGGCCCAGGGTGAGCTAGAGCAGGCAGAGCAAGCCTATCGAGCGGCGCTGGTGCAGCAGCCCCATTACCCGGAGGTGTATTTGAATTTGGGTAACCTGGCCCGGCAGCGATCGCACCTAGGGCAAGCGATTGCCCATTATAAACAGGCGCTAGAGCAGCAGCCCCACTATGCAGATGCTTGGCATAACCTTGGTTGGATTGCTCAGCAGCAGGGGCAGTCTGCCCAGGCAATGGTTTGCTATCAACGGGCTCTGGAAGCAGATCCTAGCAATCCTGACCTGTTGAATGCGGTGGGTAACGGCCTGCAGCGCCTAGGAAAATTTGCCCAGGCCATTGGCTACTACCAGCGGGCGATCGCTCGCCGACCAGAGGATCCAGCGTTTTATAGCAATCTCGGTGCGGCCCATCAAGAATTGGGTCAGTTTGATCAATCGCTGGTGTATTACCAAAAAGCGATCGCCCTGAATCCCAGCTATGCCGACGCCTACTACAACCTGGGCAATCACTACAAGGCCCAGGATGCCTTGCTGGAAAGCCGAGCGGCCTTTCAGCGGGCGATCGCCCTCCAGCCCAACTATCCCCAAGCGCTGAATAACCTAGGCTTGGTGGAATACGAATTGGGCAACCTGCGGGATTCGATCCAGACCTATGGACGGGCGATCGCTCTACGTCCCAACTATCCGGATGCCCATCTCAACCGAGGCTTAGCGCTGCTGCAGGCGGGGGAGTTGCGGGCTGGGTTTGCCGACTATGAATGGCGCTGGCAGGTGGTGGGGGTGAATTTTAAGCCGCCTCGCACCTTTACCCAGCCCCAGTGGGATGGTTCGGATCTGGCAGGACAAACCATTTTGCTGCATGCAGAACAGGGATTTGGCGACACGCTGCAGTTTATTCGCTATGTGCCAGCGGTGGTGGCCCGAGGTGGGCGGGTGGTGGTGGAAGCCCAGGCGGCTCTGAAGACCTTGCTGGCCACCATGCCCGGCATTGATCAGGTGATCGCCCGAGGCGAGGACTTACCTGAGTTTCAGGTGCATGCGCCGCTGATGAGCTTGCCCCATATTTTGCAAACGACCCTGGCTAACATTCCCAATACGGTGCCCTATCTGCCGATTCCCGATCCGGGGCCGCCGCTGCCGGGATGGGATGGGACGGCTCTGCGGGTGGGCTTAGTCTGGTCAGGCAGTACGGGGAATCTCAACGATCGCCTGCGATCCTGCCAGTTGTCGCTGCTGCGATCGCTGCTGGATCTGCCAGGCGTTCAGGTCTATAGCCTGCAAAAAGAGGTGCGATCGGAGGATGCGGAGCTTTTCCAAGAACTGGTTGCCCAAGGCAGCTTAGAGGATCTGGCACCGCTGATGGAGGATTTTCTGGCCACAGCGGCGCTGATTCAGCAGTTGGATGTGGTGATTACCGTGGATACGGCGGTGGCTCACCTCACGGGGGCCCTGGGTAAACCGGTTTGGATCATGCTCACCCATGCCCCGGACTGGCGCTGGCTGCAGTATCGCCAGGATAGTCCTTGGTATCCGCAGGCGCGGCTGTTTCGCCAAACCCATCGCCAGGATTGGCAGCCAGTGGTCGATCGCCTGCGGCTGTTGCTGGAAACCATTGAGCGATCGCACCACCAGCGTCCCCTGCCCCAGGATCGTGGACATCAGGCGGTGAACTGGATGAAGCAAGCCAATGCTCTGCGCATGACCAACGGCGAACAGGCCATCCGCTGCTACCACCAGGCGCTCTCCCTCAATCCCCAAGACTACCGAATTTACAACAATCTAGGCGTTGCCCTCCGCCACCAAGGACAGCTTTCAGGGGCGATCGCGGCCTACTATTCTGCTCTGACGCTCCACCCTGGCTTTGCCGATGCCCACTATAACCTAGGCAATGCTTGGCGGGAGCAAGGGGATCTACCGGCCTCCATCTACCACTACCAGCGCGCCTTGGCCTTACAGCCCTCGGCGGCGGCTTGGAATAATTTGGGCAATAGCTTGAAGGATTGGGGCGCGGTGGAGCAAGCGATCGCCGCCTATGAGCAAGCGATCGCCCTAGAGCCTAACCATGCCAGCGCCCACCACAATCGCGGCTATGTGCGCCTGCTTAAAGGCGATCTGGCGGCGGGATTTGCCGACTATGAATGGCGCTGGCGGGTGGCGAATTTCAAAGCCATGCCGGAGTTTGGCGTGCCCCAGTGGGATGGATCTCCCCTGGATGGCAAAACGATTCTGCTGCATACGGAGCAGGGTTTTGGTGATGCCCTTCAGTTTTGTCGCTATGTGCCCCAGGTAGCGGCGTTGGGCGGGCGGGTAGTGGTGCAATGTCGGGCCCCGTTAGTGCGCTTGCTGGCTACGGTGGCGGGGGTGGCGCAGGTGGTGGAGCGCGATCGCCCCCTGCCGCCCATAGACGTCCATGCACCGCTGATGAGTTTGCCCCATCTTTTGCAGACAACCTTGGACACCATTCCTGCCCAGGTGCCCTACCTACAGGCCCCGCCCAGCCATCTGCGTCTGAAGACCAGCGATCGCCCGGCGGTGGGGCTAGTTTGGGGAGGTAGTCCCACCCATTTGAATGACGCTCAGCGATCGCTGCCGGTGCATCATCTGCGCGATCTGCTGGACTATCCCCTGCAGCTCTACAGCCTGCAAAAGGGCCCTAGGGCACGTCACGTCACAGACCTAGGCGACACCGTGGTGGATTTGAGCGATCGCCTGCAGGACTTTGCGGATACGGCCGCAGCGATCGCCCAACTAGATGTGTTAATTACCGTCGATACCGCCGTCGCCCATCTGGCCGGAGCGTTGGGGAAACCAGCCTGGGTGCTCCTGTCCTATGCCCCCGATTGGCGCTGGATGCTGACCCGCAGCGATAGTCCTTGGTATCCTAGCCTGCGCCTGTTTCGCCAAACCACCGCCGGCGACTGGGCAGGGGTGATGGGAGAGGTGGTGCGGGCCCTAGAGGTTGATCTAGGCATCACCCGCCAGAGCCAACCGGTGCGATCGCCCTTACCTGCCGTAACTCCAGCACCTAAGCGATCGCCCTTGCCTGCCGTGACTCCAGCACCTAAGCGATCGCCTTCGCCTAGAACCCCCGCGACTGACTCTAAGACTGACTCCAAGACTGACCCAGGGATTAGCCCAGCCATTGGCATTGGCTGGCAGCTCAATCCCGCCACAGGTTGGGGCATTTATGGCACCAATTTGGCCCTCCAGCTACTGCCCACCCATCGACCGGTGCCCTTGGTGCCCCCTGCGCCTACGTCAACTACGCCGTTTAATCCCCTCCATTGGGCCTTGCTGCAGCCAGCTTTGGAACAAACCGCCGCGATCGCCCGCACCCTCCAGGCCTCCTCCCAGCCCTACTCGTTTCCTGGGCTGGTGCTGCGAGGCTTGGGAAATCAGTGTAGAACGGCTCCTGAGCTAGAGCGGCTGTCGGGTCACAGTACCGTGGGCGTGATTTTTTTTGAGGATCCCCAATTCACAACCGCGGCGCTGCAGCGGGCTAAAACCTACGACTGGATAATCACGGGCTCCACCTGGAATGAGCAGGTGCTGCGGGCCCATGGGATTGAGCGGGTGTCTACGGTGTTTCAGGGCATTGATCCCGGTCTGTTTCATCCTGCCCCCCGAAATCGGCTCCTGGGCGATCGCTTCGTGATCTTCTCAGGCGGCAAGCTGGAGTATCGCAAGGGCCAGGATCTGGTGATTCGCGCCTTCAAGCACTTCCGCGATCGCCATCCTGGGGCCCTGCTGCTCACCGCTTGGCATAACGCTTGGCCCGCCACCATGGCCGGTCTCGATACAGCCGGTCATGTCACCGGCATCCCGCCCCTAGATGCCACGGGTCGCCTCCAGATCCAGGCTTGGCTGGCGGAGCAAGGGATTCCTGCGGACGCCGTGGTAGACGTGGGCGTCATTCCCAACCATCTAGTCGCCCCCATTATCCGGGAAGCCGACGTGGCTCTCTTCCCCAACCGCGCTGAGGGCGGCACCAACTTGGCTGCCATGGAAAGCCTGGCCTGTGGTCTGCCCACCATCCTATCGGCCAACACCGGGCACCTCGATCTACTGGGAGATGCCCACTGCTATCCCTTACGCCACCAGGGCCCTGTACGTCCTACCCCGCTCAATACCTGCGTAGAGGGCTGGGGTGAGTCGGATCTGGAGGAAATCCTGGCCTACCTAGAACAGATCCATAGCGATCGCCCTGCGGCTCAGGAGCGGGGCCAGGCCGCCGCCCAGGTTATGCAGGACTGGACGTGGGAGCGGCAGGTGCAGCAGTTACTGCAGCACCTACAGCCGTTTATGCATCCTTCGTCTGGGTGAGATATTCACCGACCTTAAAGCTGGTGGTGGTTTCCAGTTGTTTCATCGTCGAGCGGGTGATCAGCTTGCCCGCTTCCACCAGCACTTCCCCGGTAATTGGGTGCAGCATATCTTGGTCGGCCCGTCGCCCAATCAAGGCCTCAATATCTTGCAGCGAGTTGACGTACATCCCAGGGGGCAGTTCAACCGTCACCCCATTGTCTAAAACCCTTGCCTGGCAGGCGAGGCGAGAGTTGGGTTTACAGGACGTAATCACGCCTAGGGTGCGTTGCTCCCGACGGCTGATGGGCGATAGCGCCCCCATGCCATCTTTCACGTAAATGTGGCAGGTGGCACACATACCGCGCCCGCCACATTCTTTCAGCACATCCAGTTCTTTGTTGAGCAAGACCGACAGCAAATTGCCGTTGGTTTCCACAGACGTTTCTTGCCCAATCGGTTCTAGCTTAATGAGCTTAACCATAAATTCTAGTCTCTCAGTCCCAGGTGTAAGGTTTTAGTTAGGTAGTAAGGCATCTTTGAGGCGATCGCCCATCTGGCTCTGCTGGAGCAACGTAGGGTAATCGCGAATCACGATAGAGCACCGTTTGCTAAACGCGGCAATCCACTGCTTAATCCAAGCTTCCTGCTCAGCGATCAGGGCACCCTCCATCGAACCGCCCATAAATGTCCAGGCACCGGCTCGATCCACCTCAAACTTGGTGAGCCAGTCTGCGGATGGCCGGCTTGATTTCCAATAGTTGGATACAACGGTGGCTCCTAAATACTGCTTGGTAAACTGGCTAATTTCGTTGAGCCCCTGCACCACGTCCTCAAGGGTTAGGCGCGGCAGGGGGGGTGGCTCGGGAACTGGCTCGGGAACTGGCTCGGGAACTGGCTCGGGTGGGGGAGGTGGGGCTGGCTCCGGTTGCTGGGTTGGGGCTGCAACCGGCTCCGTCGGCGTGATCGGGGGAGGTGCTTCGGGTCTAGGCTGCTTGCCATTTTGGTAGGCACCCGATCGCTCCTGCGGCGACCTCACACCCCCCTGGGAGGAAGAACCATCGCGTTTCCAATAATGGTGCCCCGATAATGTAATATTGCCCGCTAGCAGCCGAAAAGTCGCGATCGCGTTGGTGATATCGTCTTGAAGTTCTAACTTAAGCTTTTCAACCGCCCGCACATAGGAGGGGTAGATCAAATGATCGCTCGTTAAGACCAGTAGGATCACACCATGGTCTAATTTGTATATGTAGACTTGATGCCCCGTAAACTGAAATTCGAAAAACTCGAAATCAGGGGGTGTCGTTTCAACAACCTGTTGAATTCCTTGGGCTAAGGCTTCCTTTTGTTGGAAATTGAGAGTTTGATCGACACCGCAAAAATAGGGGCGGGAGCGACCGTCCACTAGGGCCACGCCCTCAATTCCTGGTAAATTCAGAAAGTCCTGAACAACTTCCCGCTGCATAAAGAAGCTAACTCTAGGTGATTCGATACTGAATGCCGATACATACTACCGTAGCGATCGTGACGACATAGCTCAAGGTTTGCCTCGAATGTCTAATTGTGAAGATCATATCGACCTGCGATCCCACCGTTCACTATGATGCTCCGTAGTTCAGTCTATACACGTCTTCGTCTGCTGATGTTTGGTCTCCGGTTTTTTCTGAGTTTTAGATGCAACCGTCATGTCTGATCTTCCGTTTACTCTGGATCAATTGCGAATTCTGAAGGCGATCGCTGCGGAGGGGAGCTTCAAACGGGCTGCGGATAGCCTGTATGTCTCTCAACCCGCCGTGAGCTTACAAGTCCAGAACCTTGAACGCCAACTTGATGTGCCTCTTTTTGATCGAGGAGGACGGCGTGCCCAGCTCACCGAAGCGGGCCATTTATTGCTCAGCTACGGCGATCGTATCCTCTCCCTTTGCCAGGAAACCTGCCGCGCCATTGAAGATTTACAAAATTTACAGGGCGGCACACTGATTGTAGGCGCAAGCCAGACCACAGGCACCTATTTGCTCCCTCGCATGATTGGGCTTTTTCGACAGCGCTATCCTGATGTGGCAGTTCAGCTCCATGTGCATTCCACTCGGCGTACGGCTTGGAGTGTGGCCAATGGCCAAATTGACCTAGCGATTATTGGCGGCGAAGTTCCTCCTGAACTACAGGACTCTTTAGAAATTATTCCCTATGCAGAGGACGAACTCGCATTGATTTTGCCGGTTTTCCATCCTCTAGCCCGGATTGGCATCGTGCAAAAGGAAGACCTGTATAAGCTTCAGTTCATTACCCTCGATTCTCAATCCACCATTCGCAAGGTGATTGATCAGGTGCTGACCCGCTGTGGTATTGAAACACGCCGCCTTAAAATTGAGATGGAGTTAAACTCAATTGAAGCCATTAAGAATGCGGTACAGTCTGGGTTGGGTGCGGCCTTTGTGTCCATTTCAGCCATTGAAAAAGAGCTGCAAATGGGCGTCCTGCACCGAGCCCGCATTGAGGATGTGGTCGTCAATCGCACCCTATCGGTGATTGTCAATCCCAATCGCTATCGGTCGAAGGCAGCGGAAGCCTTTAGCCAAGAAATTCTGCCCCAGTTTGCCACCCACAAGCCCAAACCGGCGGAGGAGGCGATCGCCCCCCTTGCTGACGATGACACCCTAGACTCCTCCCTAGAGACCACCCCATCTCCGTCTGGCGGAACCTAATCCCTAAGCACCCATGGAAACCTACTGCACTCGTCCAAACTGCGCACGCCCAACCAACGTCTTCGCAGATCTGGATACCACGACCCTGAAAACAGTGCAGCAAAAGTTTTGCACGACCTGCGGGATGCCCCAAATTCTAGTAGGTCGATACCTCACCACGCGCCTCCTTGGGAAAGGAGGGTTTGGTGCGGCGTTCCTGGCCATCGATCGCTACACCCCTGCCATGCGGCAATGTGTGGTCAAGCAATTCCAGCCCGCTGGGGATTTGAGCCCCAAGCAGCTCAAAATTGCCCAGGAGCTGTTTGAACGAGAAGCAGAGGTGCTGGAGCAGTTGGGCAACCGCCATCCTCAAATTCCGAACCTGCTGGCCTTTTTTGAGCTGTCGGTGCCGGGAAAAAATCCTGGCAAAACCGAGCAGTTTTTCTACCTGGTGCAAGAATTTATTGATGGCAAAAATCTAGAGGAAGAGCTAGCCCAAAAAGGCACCTTCACCCAGTCTGAAATACTAGAGGTGCTGGTGGAAATCCTCAAGGTGCTGAAGTTTGTCCACGATAACGGCTCCATCCACCGAGACATTAAGCCGTCGAACATTATGCGCGATCGCTCCGGAAAGCTCTTCCTGCTCGACTTCGGTGCGGTTAAACAAGTTGCCTCGGGTGCAGCGGGAGGGCAAGGAGCCCAGTCCTCCACCGGCATCTATTCCATGGGGTTTGCGCCACCGGAGCAAATGGCCGGCAACGTTGTGTATCCAGCTACCGATCTCTACGCCTTGGGGGTCACCTGCATCACCCTGCTCACCGGCAAGCAGCCCAGTGAACTCTACGATGCCTACAGCAATACCTGGAAGTGGCATTCCTTTGTCAGTGTGCATCAGCGCATCGGGGCGGTGCTCGACAAAATGCTCAAGGCCTCTGCCAGCGATCGCTTTGCATCAGCCCAGGAAACCCTAGAGGCGCTCGCCCAAGGCAAGGGGAATGCGCCGAGTCCTGCCCCAGCCCCAAGTCCTGCCCCAGCAGCGCCAGCAGCCTCCAGACCGCAAGCGATCACGGTGCCCCCATCCGCAACGGCTCCCCCCCAAGCGACCCCAGCGCCAGTACCTATACAACCGGCGAAGGCGGCCCCGATCGCGACACCCTCATCCTCCTCATCCATCTCCACCTTAGAACTGCTCTCCGGGGCGGCGTTTACAGGGTTTGAGGGAGGCTTGCTGGCGATCGCCCTCTTGAGTTTGGCGGGCACCACCTTGGTGAGTGCTGGATTTTGGGTCGTGTTGGTCGTCGTGCTGATCCTGGCTCAGATGCGCCGCGTCATTGAAAAGTTTGACTTGGCGATTATTGCCGTCATCTCCTTCGCTATTATCGTGGTCGCCTCGCCCCTGCGGAGCCTGCCGATTTTGGTGAATTTTGGCAATCCCATTGTGGCGGTGCTGGTATTGGCCGGATTCTTGGGTCTGGTGGCGATCGCCATTGCGCTGATCTTCCGACTGATTTACAAGATTTTGTCGATGCTGCTGTAGGTGGACGGGGTTGCCCAACGAGCTTTCCAGCGCGAGGTGGGTTCTAGGGGCGAGGTGGCCTGTTCCTGCTGGCGGCGGGTGAGAATGGCGGCGGCGGTATCCGTGAGGGTGGGATCCCGGTAGGGAATGCTGGCGCGGGTCTGGAGATGTTCCTGTTCTTGGCGGGACAGGGGCGGTAGATCCTGGGGGGAAAAGCTGGCGAGGCTACCGGGCGATCGCCGTCCCACCGCAGGACTAGAGCCTAGGTGCAGTCCTGCCTGCAGGAGAGCTGTGCGTACCGCAGCAGAGCAGGAATAGGTGGCGAGACGTCCGGCAGGAGCTAGGCAGCGGGCCACCCAGGCGAGGAATTCCACCGTCCAAAGCTGCGGGCAGCGAGGCGGGGAAAAAGGATCGAGAAACACGGCATCGGCGCGAAAGCCCGTCGCGTAGACCTGCTGGATCCGCTGACGGGCGTCGCCGAGCAGCAGGTGGGCCGTGAAGCGATCGCTTTGAACGGTTTGCTCTTTAGCCAGTTGGGCCAGTTGGGTAGCAATAGAAGCAGGCCAGGCTTGCAGCAGATGATGGGCGATCGCCGCCTGAGGAACCGCCGCGTTAAGCTCCAACCCATACCACTGCACCCGGCATTGGGGATTCACCGCCCAGATAGTCGCCAGGGCCGCAGCCGTGTTGTATCCCAAACCGTAGCAAATATCCAGCAGCGCCAGCGATGGTCGGCGGGCTAAATCCGGTAGCTGGGTGGGTATCACAAACTTTTGCTCAGCTTCCTGCCGGGCTCCATGGTGACTGTGGAAAGCTTCCCCAAAGTCAGTAGAGAGGAAGGTGAAAGAACCATCGGCGGTGAGTTGGGGCTGGAGAGTGGAGAGAGTATCAGAGGACGGCGGCATAGGGGAGAGCGATCGCAGGGGCAGGGTATGGCTAGACAAACTAAAACGCTAGAGATCGAAGTTGGGGCAAAATCCTGAATTGTTGTCCCATTCTAGAAGAGAGGAGTAGATCTAGCTCAAGCTAGACAACTTGCATTCTAAGATGCCATGGGGAACCCAGTATGAAAGACAAGGTTAGCGAAGTTAGTACAAAGCTGGTGCAGGTGATTCAAACTCGGGACGCAGAGCGGGTGCGCTATCTCTCGAAGATGATGGAAAAACAGAAAGATCCGATGAACACGGTGAAATTATTCTGGCTGATCACGCAACATTTGCAGCGGCTAGACACAGACTTACTCAACTGGTTTGAGTCAATTTATTTTGAAGACTGTACGCCAGAGGTTAAAGAGATGTGGCTGCAGTTCATTGACCTCTGCGGCATTACCTTGGCGGAGCAATATAGCCCTATTCAGAAGGCTTAGAATCCAATATTTTATCTCCATCTCACCCATCGTTCATCCCTGCGATAGGTGCTAGGGTCAATGAGTCATGGGCAGTTAAAAACCTAGTAGAGCAGGTCTACTAGGTTTCATCAAGGTTTTTCTATTGACCCTCATTATAACCTCAGATTCTGAGAGTGCAACTGTGTGCCATGTTGCCAGGTGAGGAATGGATTGAGATAGTCACTGATCTTTGCAGATCTCTCAATAAGACTCATTGGTCTTATCTTGAGCATCTATTGCTCGCCCGGAATAAACTCCGTCACCACTCGTCCGCCGCTCATGACAAAGATTTGGTCTTCCAAGGTGCCGACCAGACGAGGCGCACGGCTGCTCATCTCCGGATCGGCTTGGGTGTACAGTACATTGCCGATCGCTTCCACTTCTTGGGTAGCATTATCCCAAACGATGCGATCGCCCCGTAGACGAGACTGATTGCGGCGGGTGGTGGCTTGAGCACTGCCGCGTAGGTCAAAGACTTCTTGGGCTAGATCCATGTTGCCGCGATCGCCCTGGAGCAGCACCTGACCGTTGCGTAAATTGGCATTCAGCGGTTGATTCATCGTCACCTGCTGATTCTCAATCTCCCAAATCAGGGACTCGGTGGCTAGATTCATCACCGGTTCCCGCATCGCCATGCGCACATCGCCATTCATGGACAGCCGTTGCTCGGCTAGGCGGTATTCTGCTCGATTGCTAGAGGCCTGATCGGTGACGCGAGTTCGTTCGCCTTGCCCCTGTAAACGCTGGATTTCAACGGGGCGATTGCTGGACACGATCTGTTCTTCCATCTGCCACTCTAGGCTCTCGCCGGTGAGTTTCACCTGAGGATCGCGTCCCTCAATGATCACATTTCCGGTTAGATCAACCCGTTGATCGCGGCTAAAAAGCTGACCCTGCTCGGCTGCAACAGTTAGGTCAGGATGGGTGCCGGTGAGCCCATTGCGGATGGTCATGGTTTCGTCTGCGGGCACCCACACCAGTTCACCGCCGCTCAGTTCAGCGCCGGTGCGTAGATCCGTCGCCGTGATATCGCCGCGCAGGGTAATCCGCCGGCCATCGCGCTGCACCACGCCGCGATCGCCCCCGACTCGATAAATAGCTTCCCCATCTTGGAAGAGCTCGCCTTCAGGGTTTTCTACCTCGGCGGTTTGTTGATCGGGGCTGTAGATGGCGCGGGTGGCCCTTATACTCCACACCGTTTCCCCGTTCTCATCAGCTTGGTCTAGGGTGACGTTGTTGAGAATAAAGCGATCGTCAATTTCCTGTTGCGGTGCATCGGAGGTTTCGGGAGGAGCTTCGCCTCGCCGATAGATGAGCACTCCGCCCGCGACAACTAAGGCGACGAAAGCTGATACTGCGGTCCATTTCAACCAGGGTTTCACCAAACAAATCCCTCAAGCCAAGACATTGTTCTTCCTATTATCAACGACGGGTTTCCATTTGGGTGGATGAGTTTGTCCCCCTAGCTGAGTTGTACAACGGCGCGGTTGTTGATCAGAATTTTGTTCGTCAACAAATCCTCCACCGTGACCCGCAGTTGGCGATCGCCATCCACTTGGAACAGCAGGCGAATGCGATCGCTGCCAGGATAGCCAGGCGGATCGAGGTTAGCTAAGCGCCGGGCCTGCTCCGTATCGTTCAGGGCCTGCACCATGGGCTGGTTGCCGGAGGTTTGGCGGGTGACCAAGCGATCGCCATCGAAAAAGACCTCGGTGCGGCTGGTTTCATTGCCCAGTTCGCCAATCACCAGTTCAATGCTGGGCTGGTTGTCTTGGGAGGCTCCCAGCAGCAGTTCCACCGGCACCGGCATGGGATAGGGTTGCCCTTGGGAAATCAGCGGATGCCAGCCATGGGCATTGGCGCGCCGATCCCAGTAGCGGATGCCGTAGCTGTGGTACAGAAAATCCTTAACCTCTAGCCCTTGGCTAAGCTGCAGGGCACCGTGGGCGATCGCTTCAAAGGGGCGATCGCTCTGAACCTTCTCGGCAGAAAACTGGTCGATGACCCAGTCGCGCAGGGCGGGGATGCGGGCCGTGCCGCCGACGAGCAGCACCGCGTCAATATCGCCGGGTTCCAATCCCTGGCGGCGGGCCTGGCGCAATACTTGGTTGAGGGCGTCGTCCAAGCGTTCAAAGAAGTGATGCTGCTCTAGAATCTGCCGAAAGCGATCGCGATCGAGGTTTAGTTCGTAGCTTTCGAGGGTTTCATCGTTGAAATAGACCTCGCTGGCCTGCTCTTGGCTAGAAAGCTGGATTTTTAACCGTTCCACTAGGCGTAGGGTCAGGGAAGAGATGGGTAGCCCTTGGGTTTCGGCAAAGTGGGCGGCTAGCCAGTCATCAATGTCAGCACCGCCCAGATTTTGACCTGATTTCGCCAGAACCCGCGCCAGTTGGGGGCGTTGACTGGAGGTCTCCGCTAGATTTTTACTGCCCCATTTCAGCAAAAAGCCCAGGGGTTTGCGATCGCCCGTTTGGGGTGTTTCCAGTTTCACCACGGCCAGATCCAAGGTGCCGCCGCCCGCGTCGATCACCAACATCGTGGAGCGATCGCCCAACCCATAGCCCAAAGCGGCTGCCGTCGGTTCATCCAGCAGCCGCACCTGTTCTAGGTCAACCGTTTGGCACACCTGCCCTAGCCAATGACGGTAGGATTCAAAACTATCCACGGGCACAGTCACCGTCAGCGATCGCAGGCTAGGATCCTGGGTTTGCAGTTGGCGGATTAGGTGATGCAGATACCATTGCCCCACCTGCTCTAGGGTAACTGGACAGCCGTCTAGCTCGGGCAAAAAGCCGGTTCCTGCACCAATACCCCGCTTAAAGTTGCGGAAAAAGCGGGTGTCTTGAGCGATGTCTAAGCCGCGATCGCGCACCGTTTGCCCCAGCAGAATCTGCGGCGAACGGGCGTCTTCCACGTAGACCAAGCTGGGAATCACCGGTGGATTGTTGGACAAAACCTGGGAAAGGGCAGGCAGCTTCACCGTTTCTGCCTGCTGGGTGGCAGGATTCCAGCGGGCTATGACGGTATTGCTGGTGCCAAAGTCGATGGCGTAGGTGGACGCAAGCGTATCCGACATAGGTAAAAATCAATAGACCGCAGCCATTCCATAGACTACCACAGCGAACTAGCTCCAGCGGCTAGACGTTGAACCGGAAGAGCAGCACGTCTCCTTCTTTGACCACATACTCTTTGCCCTCACTGCGCACCAGTCCCTTCTCCTTGGCTGCGGACATGGAGCCGTGGGTCACCAAGTCATCGTAGGCGATGGTCTCAGCGCGAATAAAGCCGCGCTCAAAGTCGGAGTGAATCACGCCGGCTGCTTGGGGTGCTAACATGCCCGCCAAGATCGTCCAGGCGCGGGTTTCCTTGGGGCCGGTGGTGAAGTAGGTGCGTAGCCCCAGCAGCGTATAGGTGGCGCGAATCAGGGACTTGAGCCCGCCTTCCTTCACCCCCAGTGCTTCTAGGAAATCAGCCTGATCCTCAGGGGGAATGTCCACCAACTCCGACTCGACTTGGGCGGAAATCACCACAACCTGGGCGTTTTCCTGGGCAGCGATCGCTCTCACTTGCTCCACCCATGCATTCCCGGTCGCCAGATCATCCTCAGATACGTTGGCGGCGTAGATAATCGGCTTGCGGGTCAGCAGTCCCAAAGGATTAATCCACACCTCTTCTTCCTCGGTGAGATCGACGAGGCGGGCGGGCTTGCCTTCATTGAGAACCGCTAGAATGCTTTCCAAGACAGCGAGTTCGGCTTGGGCTTCTTTACTCGATCGGGCCTGCTTACGAACGCGATCGGCCCGCTTCTCAAGCTGGGATAGATCGGCCAGAGCCAGCTCTAGGTTGATCACCTCAATGTCGCGCAGGGGATCGATGGAACCGGAAACGTGGATGATGTCGTCGTTTTCGAAGCAGCGCACCACATGCACAATGGCATCGACTTCGCGGATGTTGGAGAGAAACTGATTGCCGAGGCCTTCGCCTTGGCTAGCGCCCTTGACCAACCCGGCAATGTCCACAAATTCCATACGGGTGGGCACAATGTCCGCCGAACTAGAAATTTGGGCGAGGGCATTCAGGCGCTCATCGGGCACCGCCACCACGCCTACATTGGGTTCGATGGTGCAAAAGGGAAAGTTGGCAGCTTGCGCCTTGGCATTGGCAACAACAGCGTTAAATAGGGTGGATTTGCCTACGTTAGGCAGGCCCACGATTCCGGCTCTCAGCATGGCGGCGTAGCGGCTCTCTGGTTCATGAACAATAAATGCCCGGCAACGGGGAGAGTATGGTCATCCGGGGCGATCGCTTCGATCGCTTCGAGATCCTGTCCGGTCGTTGCGCTGGGTCTTCCCTGTTAAGTATAAGGCGATGGGGGATAGGCGTGAGGGGTTGGGGCGATCGCGTCGGGCAAGCGGCGCGGGACTATGGGTGAGCACTTAGCTAGGCGAGTCAGACTGGGCTGATGGACGGACAAAACTCCTGCAATCCCCTTCTCTCGTAGGTTGAATCAGCGTCAGCGTCACCCAACGGCATCAACGAGTACTGTGAGGCGGACGTAACCCGCCTATTGACTAAGGCAGGAAAGCTTGTTTTTCCCGAAATTCCTTTTCGTTCTTCTATCTTCGTTCTTCTATCTTCGTTCTTCTGCCTTACGGTACTAGGCAGCGATCGCCTCGGTTTCATCAATGGCTGCGTCAAGGATCTGGCGGCAGTCCTCTACACTAGCGCCTTGGCCCATGGCGGCAACAAGGGCATCGTAGGCAGGGCGGTGGGTTTCCAGCAGCGTACGGGCTCGCAGAGCCGACCAGCGGAGCTTGATGTCGCCTTCGTTCGTGGGACGGCGCAGTTGGGCCCAGAGGATGCGGAAGTTATCTTGATCATCGGCTCCCCCTTGAACATCGCCGTAGATCAACCGCTCTGCCGCTGCCCCCGCCATCCAAACGGTACAGTAGCGATCGAGGAACTGTACGGGTAGTTGATTGGTTTGCAGCGCCGCCTGCAGGGGTTGGTCGTCAAAGCGCACGCCACCGCGACCGGGCTGTCCTTGGCGGAAGGAATCCCAGGCATTCAACGTGTAGCCGGTGACCGAGATGCCGAGGACATGGGCGACCAGGAAATGTCCCGCTTCGTGATGCACAATGCGATCGCGATGTTCAGCGGAGAACTGGGCAAAGCCATCCACAATTAGATTGCCCATGCGCCCACCCCAGGCAAAGATATCAGCGGTGAACAGGCACAACATGGCAGCAGCAGCGATCGCTGGCACAGCCGGGGAAAGCTGGATCAAGGGCCCCAGCAGGCTAGCCATGACGATGGAAAAGATGGCGATCGCGACGATGTTTAATGTGGTGTTACTCACGCTTTGTCCTCCTAAGCCTTGTCCAAACTGCTGATTAGCTGACATATCTTTTCCCGCATCTCTCACTTCCACAAGGGGAGAAAGAAGCGAGGTGTAGGTGCGCTCAAAGCCCCTCTACCGCCCTGGGAGAGGGGTTTGGGGTGAGGGTCTTCAAGGTTCATTAGTCAACCAGATCCAAGCAGTCACCTTTGCATCCTGACACAGATTTTTCATCCTGGGAACGCGAGTGCCTAGACTAGCGATTAGGGGGTGGCAGGGGGTGGTGAACTGGCTTCTGGGCTGGCCTCTGGACTAGCTTCTGGGCTGGCTTCTGAGGTCGTGAGACTAGTGGCGCGGTAGAAGGTTTCTAGGCTATTGCGATCGCCCACGAAGCGCCAGTGCCAAGGTTCGTAGCTAATGCCCTGGGGATTATCGCGGGGAAAGGAAAGCTCAAAGCTGTAGAAGGCGGCATTCTCCTGTAGCCAGCGAAAAGCGTCGGTGGTTTCAAAGGCTTCTACCAGGCCAATGTCCGATCGCGAGCCATCCAAAATATCGACGGCATAGCCCGTGTGGTGTTCGCTATAGCCTGGCGGCGCACTGACCTCAGCACGGGTGGTGGCAATCTGCCCCCGTTCTGCCTTCACCTCGAAGAACAGATACTCTTGATCCTCAATGGAACGAAAACCAGAGGTAGGCTCCAGCAGAATGCCCTCGGCGGCAGCGGCATCGGCCATGGCCATAAACTGCGCCGCCGCCGCCTGCCGCATCAAGATACTGCCATCCGCCACAATGGGCGCAAGGCTATCGGTTGGGGCTTCCTCGTAGGGAATATGTCCGAGCAGTGTATCGTCGGGGACGCCGTCATCTGGCACCGGCAGCAGCTCGGTTGGCTCCTCTGGGATCTCTAGGGAAATCTCCGGGGTAACCACGGCGGGCACAGCGGCGGCCGGTGGTTCAACCGGCGCGGTGCCCCAAGCAACAAAGCCCCCAGCCAGGATGGCGATCGCCATGGCCGCTCCGCCCAGGATCCAAAATTCTTTATTAAACAGCCCACCAGGGGATGAGAACCGCCTGCTAGAGTTGGGCCGAGGGTTTTCATCCCGTTGAGCAACGGGAATGTCATCGTGAATGACAAGCCTCGGCTGTTTTGATGGTTGTTCTGAAGGACTCACCTTGTCCACCGCCCTCATCCTTGCGTGGTATACAAACACTGCCCACTGCCCTGACTCCAGACAAGAATAGGCGGGCATCTACAATTTTGCAATGTGCCCGACATGACTGTCTGCTGGGATAATTCACCCTAGCCTCGGCTATAGGGCAGCTCGCTTCTCAATTGTAAACGGAAGCTCCAAGACTCACCTTGATCCCCACGGTTTTGAATCCTATGTCTGAGTTGTTTACAAATTTAGCGAAGCTATACGTTCCATTGGTGGCCTGGGTTGGCTTTGGTATGGTGCTGGGGCGATCGCTCCCTAAGGCCATTCCCCATGCGCTCGGTAAGGGGCTGTTTTGGTTTGGGGTACCCTTGAGTGTTTTTGGCTTCCTGCGCCAGGCCGATCTATCGGGATCGGTGTGGATTGCGCCGGTGGTGGCTTGGGTGGCCCTGGCCTGTGGGGCGGGGCTGGCCTGGCTGTGGATTGTGGTGCAAACGCGGCGGGGGAGCGATCGCAGCTTTGTGCCCCAGAATGATCCCGCCAAGGGCAGTTTTCTGCTCGCCGCCATGGTGGGCAATACGGGGTATCTTGGCTATCCTGTCGCCCTAGCCCTGGTGGGCCCGCAGTACTTCGGCTGGGCCATTTTCTACGACACCCTGGGCAGTACTCTGGGAGCCTACTGCATTGGCGTCTTGCTAGGGGCGCGGTTTGGCTTGGCCCAGCAGGGACGATGGACGATGGCCCAGGCCTTTGTGCGCAATCCGGCGCTGTGGGCCTTTTCCCTAGGAATGCTCTGCCGTTCAGTGCAGTTCCATCCTTGGGTAGAGCAGGGATTGCTGGGCGGTGCTTGGCTGATGCTGGTGCTAGCGCTGCTGCTGCTGGGAATGCGGCTGAGCCAGCTCGATCTGCGGCTGAATCTCAATCAGGCCGTGGTCACCCTGTTTATCAAAATGCTGATGATTCCGCTGATATTTGGACTTGCCCTGCGATCGCTCGGTCTCACAGGACTGCCCCATTTTGCCGTGGTGCTGCAGTTGGCTATGCCTCCGGCCTTTGCCACCTTGGTGATTGCGGAAGCCTATGATCTCGATCGCCAGTTAACGGTCACCTGTCTAGCTGTGGGCAGTGTGGGGCTATTGTTGACCCTGCCGATTTGGATGGTGCTGTTTTCCCCAGGGGATATGGTAGTCACCTGGCTGTACTAACGGGGATCAAGGTCGGCTAAATGCTGGCGATCGCCAAACCGTACGATCCTCCACAGGTCGCTATTCCAACGATTTTGATCCCGACAAGACCAAAACTCAGTGGCCACATGAAACTCAAACCGCGCCGTATAGTCTGCCGCAAACCCCCAGGTGCGATCGCTGCCCAGCAATACCGAGATCAACTGCTGCAAGATCCAATGGTGGGTGACGATGCAGAGGCGATCGCCCTCGCTATGATGGTGTAAGATTTCTTGCATAAATTGGGCGGCGCGATCGCGGCCGGACTGAAGCGTTTCGGCACCGGGGATCGGCTGCCATGCCAGGGATGCCTCCAGGCTGCGGCATAGGTCAGGATACTGCTGCTGCGCTTCTACCCACGTTAACCCTTGAAAAATACCGTTTTGAAACTCACAAAGGGCATCCCGATAGCGAATGGGCTGGGGAGATGGATCAACCATGCCAGCAAGGGCGATCGCTGTTTGTTTAGCCCGTTCCAGTGGGCTACTGTAGATAGCCGTAGGCTGATAAGACTCTGCCATCAACCGTCGTCCCAACGCCTGCACCTGCCGCCGCCCCATCTCTGACAATCCATCCTGACCGTGGCCCATCATCCGTCCTGCCTGGTTTCCGGTCGCCTGCCCATGGCGAATGAATAGTAGCTGCATAACCTTGCCTCACGCTTGTCCGAAACCTTGTTTGACTACGCTTCACCTAACGTTGCAGAGCGGCGATCGCCTGCCCTCGTCATTCTAGTGACACCTGCTGTACCTTCCATGTCCGTCCCCGTTCGACGGATTGTTCCCTACCTTACGTTGCCATGCCATCTTTTATGACGTCTTCCGCTTCTGTTGCTGACTCCATCGGTACGGTTGCCCGAGGCACAGGGCTGCTGCTGGCCAGTCTCGTCAGCCTCACCGTCGGGACAAGTTTCGTGAGCACCGCTACTGCCCTAGAAGTCGAGATTCGCCCCACCAATCCCCAACTGGGCGACACCCTCACCATTCTGGTGCAAGCGGAGTCTGCCGACGAACCGCCGCCGGTGGTCACCATGGGCGATCGCACCTTTCCCACCTTTCCCCTAGGCAACAACCAGTTTCAGGCCTTGCTGCCCACCACTCCGTTGGATGATCCCGGCCGGGTGGTGGTGCAGGTGACCGGTGAAACCGTGGTGCGCAACCTTGCCGTCTGGGTAAGCGATCGCAGTTTTCCTACCCAAAGCCTGTGGATTTCTGGCTCCGATGATTTGGGGACAGACTACGAATTTGATCGGGTGGATGAATTTAAGGCGCTGGTCAGTGATCAGCAACTGTGGAGCGGTTCATTTCTGCGCCCCACCTCGGGGCCAGTGACGACCATTTACGGCATCCGTCGTTACTATAACGGCGTCTTTGCCGAAGACTACTATCATCGGGGTGTAGACTACGCCGCTGGCACAGGCACGCCGGTGGTGGCTCCGGCAGCGGGGATCGTGGCCCTAGTGGACTACGAAGCCAACGGATTTGAAATCCACGGCAACACCGTTGGGCTAGACCACGGGCAGGGCGTCGCCAGCATTTTTCTGCACCTCAGCCGTATTGATGTGCAGGAGGGCGATCGCGTGGAAGCAGGGCAGGTGATCGGTGCTGTAGGCAGCACTGGCATCTCGACGGGGCCCCATCTACATTGGGGGCTTTATGTCCACGGCCAAGCTGTGGATCCCGTACCATGGCGGGATGGAGTGGAGTAGGCGACGCGGATACTCGCTTTACAATGACTTCAAAAATCAGCCCATGGAATTCACCAATTCTGGGGCACACTAAGGCAAAGACCTTAGACCGTTTAGTATCCGTTCACGGACGTCTAAGAGTGCGATCGCTCGCAATCTGTTCGATAGCACTGTTGTGGAACCTGGAGATATTATGAGCATTGAAAAAATTGTCGATCAAGCCCTGCAAGATGGCTACCTCACCCCAGCTATGGAGGCAGAAGTCGGTCGCATTTGTGATACGGCGGCAGAACTCTCGATCGAGGAGTACATGGCGCTCGATCGCTTAATGGGCGCGCTGCTCACCGGGGAAGTGGTGGCGGTGCCGCGCAAGCAGTTTATTAACGTGATGGAAGAATTGGTGCTCACGGAGGCGATCGCTCGCGTAGCAGAAATTGAAGCCACCAGTGACTGTACCTTAGACCTAGGCGACATAGCAGCCTACGCGCTCAACCGGCTGCCGCCCCTCTACGCCACGACGGAAGAAGGTGCCAGCTATCAACGCACCCGCGCCAAGGCGGAGCTGCAAGTCATTATCACCCAGAAGGTGAGCGAAGGCATTTCTCGCAACCTTGACCAGCCGGAATTCTTCCCGGAACGTCAGGTCATTCGCAAAGAAGAGAAAAAAGACGATGTGCTGGGGCAAATCAGCTCCCTGCTGCAAACCTATGCCCACAAATATGAAGGGGAAGACGAAGTCCAGCCCGTTGAAAACTAGGCTTGGCGATGGGTAGAGGTTCCTGACCTACTGTCCTGAGATCCCCGAGGAGGGGCGAGGTCGTATACGGTGACCGGATGATCAATGCCCTTAAGCCGAAGGGCTCGCTGCTGCCGTTGCCAGCCCCTGAAGCTGTCAACTCTCACCATGTCTTGAAGCAGGGTCTCTGTGATGGTGATGCTGCCGGGATAGCTGGCGTTTTGGACGCGGGCGGCCCTGTTGACCGTGGTGCCAAAATAGTCGAGGCGATCGTTGAGGGTGACACTGACGCAGGGCCCTGCATCAATGCCAATTTTCAGCCGCAGCCAATCGTCGGGGGGCAAGGCCAGGTCTTGGTTGAGCTGGTTGAGCTGGGTATGCATGGCGATCGCTGCCTGCAGAGCCTGATGAGGTTCGGTGAACGCTGCCATCACCGCATCGCCAATGGTTTTGACCACGGCACCCCGCTGCTCATCCACGATGCGAAACAGCAGGTCAAAGTGACGATGCACCAGCTCATAGGCCTGGGTATCACCCCGCCGGGTATAGAGCTGGGTGGAGCCGGCTAGGTCGGTAAACAGGATAGCCACCCGACGAATTAGCAAACTTTCGTTGGGCGGTAGGGTTTCCTTGGGAAACAGTTGCCGAAAGGTGGGCAAGGTCAACATGTGATGGGCCGACACCGTGCCATAGCGTCGATCCATCTTGTTGCGAAAGTCTGGATCATCCGCTGCCGCCGTGAGTTTGCGCAGGCGTTCATCCAAGGTAAACGTCACCCGCACTTGATCATCGGCATTGGTTTCATGGATGGTTTTACAAGCGGGGCAGGTGTGCAGCGATCGCAGCTCATGGAGATGATGATGGGCTGGATCAATACCGCCACAGGCCGGACATTCCACTTCCCAGTTGAGGGTGACCAGCCCCTCCCGCAGCGCCATCACCAAAAGTTGTAGAGCGGTGCGTTCATGGAGCTGGAGATGGGCCGCCAGCAGGCGCGGATTGGCGCGATACAGCTCCCGATCGCCCTGTTCATCGAAGATCACCGTTAAGCGATCGCGCACCTCTTGACTGACACCATAGGACGACAGAACCGAGACCGCCTCAGCAATAATCTGACGGCGGGGTTTATAAAGGTTTAGCACGGCTTGTCACGTCTCCTTATCCCGTCATTAGCTCAACCTAAAACTCAACGGTAGATGCGCCCTATGTCGATATAACCTTGATATAACCTTGATCGCTGGGACGAAGTGACCGTTACTGATTGAATGACCCACCGCCCCAAAAGCGATCGCCCCTAGCGTCCTGCCAGTTGCGGCTCTGAAGACTCCGATTGGCTAGACCCACGGCTGCTCAGTTGAATCAGCTCCACCTTATAGCCATCAGGATCCTGAACAAAGGCAATCACCGTCGAGCCATGCTTCATCGGCCCCGGCTCCCGCACAATTTGACCACCCTGATCGCGAATGGCATTGCAGGTGGCATAAATATCGTCTACGCCAATGGCAATGTGCCCATAGGCATCCCCAAGGTCATACTGCTCCTTGCCCCAGTTGTAGGTGAGTTCCAGCACCGTATGGTCGGCCTCGTCTCCATAGCCGACAAACGCTAGGGTAAATTCACCGCCGGGATAGTCCTTGCGGCGCAGCAGCGTCATGCCCAACACGTTGCAGTAAAACTGTAGGGATTCATCTAAATTGCCAACTCGCAGCATGGTATGCAATAACCGCATGGCTTTTCTCTCCTAGGATCCGGCTTTCCCCCATTGTGAAACACAGACTCAAATCTTGCCTACCCCAGACGGACGAACGAGCTGGATCCCCATCCTTGGGGTTGGCATACCTGCCGATCCTACGAGCTTGCCTAGGAGGGTGCTGTTAGGCGATAACGCACCGGCTCATGAGGACTGAATGCGTTGATCGCCCTAGCGAAGCCATGCCGGCCGCATTCTACTGGTTACACTATTGGTCACACCACACTAGTGCGTCCTTCGAGCAGCTCAGGATGAACGAAGCGGCTTCTGATCTCCGTGGCAATCACCTTAAGATTGCTGACGATAGGCGAGATTTCTACTCAATCGCTGGTCTGCTATGGGTTTTACAGGATCATAGCCAACCTAGGCAGATGAATTCATTCTGTGATCTCGTGAAAAGGTAGTGTGTTCCAATTCATCAGTTCTGCTGAACCTGCTAGTATTTATGCTGCAACGCTGAGATATCCTAACTTTGCGATCGGAGGCGACAAGACATATGTTTGAAGTTGGTAAGACAGAAATTAAAGGAATTCGTGCTAGGGAAATTTTGGATTCTCGCGGTCGCCCTACTATTGAAGCCGAAGTATATTTAAAAGGAGGGGCCGTTGGTCTAGCCCAGGTGCCCAGTGGTGCATCCACCGGCAGCTTTGAAGCCCATGAACTGCGTGATGCAGACCCGAATCGCTATTCGGGGAAAGGGGTGATTAAGGCGGTGATCAATGTTGAAGAAAAGATTGCGGCAGAACTGCGGGGTCTGGATGCTCTCAACCAAACCTTGATCGATCGCACCATGCTAGCGCTAGACGGTTCGCCCAATAAGTCCAACCTAGGGGCGAATGCCATCTTGGCCGTATCCTTGGCCAATGCCAAAGCCGCCGCCCAGGCCCTACAGCTTCCGCTCTATCGTTACCTAGGTGGCCCCATCGCCAATGTGCTGCCAGTGCCCTTGATGAACGTGATCAATGGCGGAGCCCATGCCGACAATAATGTCGATATTCAAGAGTTTATGATTGTGCCCGTGGGCGCGAGCTCCTTTCGGGAAGCGCTGCGCTGTGGGGCGGAAGTGTTTGAAGCCCTCAGCAAGGTCTTGAAAGGTAAAGGATTGCTGACTGGTGTGGGGGATGAAGGTGGATTTGCCCCCAACCTAGAGTCCAATCAAGCGGCGTTGGAACTGTTGATGCTGGCGATTGAGCAATCGGGATATAAGCCCGGCACCGAAGTGGCCTTGGCCTTGGATGTAGCCGCCTCTGAATTTTATAAAGATGGTGAGTATGTCTATGATGGCTCCAGCCATTCTCCATCTGAGACGGTCAGCTATCTTGCCGATCTGTGCAACCAATATCCCATCGTGTCCATTGAAGATGGCCTGCATGAGGATGATTGGAGTAACTGGCAACTGTTGACGGATGAACTGGGCGATCGCGTTCAGCTTGTCGGCGATGACCTGTTTGTCACCAATCCTGAACGGCTGCAGCGCGGCATTGAGGAAGAGGCGGGCAACTCCATTTTGATTAAGCTCAATCAAATTGGCTCCCTCACCGAAACCCTGGATACGATCGCTCTGGCTGGACGGAACGGCTACACCTCGGTGATCAGCCATCGTTCCGGCGAAACGGAAGACACCACGATTGCCGATCTGGCCGTGGCTACCCGAGCTGGGCAAATTAAAACCGGCTCCCTCTGCCGCAGTGAACGGATTGCCAAGTACAACCGCCTCCTGCGCATTGAGGATGAGCTGGGCGCAAGTGCAGTGTATGCCAGCATGATGGGTCTGGGGCCCAAGTATGCCTAGGGGCGATCGCCTCTGGTAACCATCCCGAACATCTATGAGTTATGGGCTAGTCAGGCATGGTCTGGCTAGCCTTTTTTGATGCAGTGCTTGGTCATCCTGATGCCCAACGTGAGTTCGACAGTTATGGGGTAGTGCATCAGATTATTGTTGGGAAGGAGAGGATATCCTTCCACCTCCAGCGATAGTCAGTCAATCCTGCTCGTTGTGCTGCCGTTGTTTTGTAGCGACTATGCTGCCAGATCCACTTAAACTAACCTCAGTTCGGGTTAAGCAGACTGAGGTTAGTCTAGCAGCTTCTTAGGACGAGGATGCTCCATGACAGCTCCACATGCAAGTATCAAATACAACGCTAGCAATACATGTGCACTTAAATGGCGAAATGGAAGATATACGGATCTTTGCTGCCTATCTACCCTAGAGAGGGCTATTATGCAGATTACTCGCAGCCTATCTACCCTCAGAGGGTGATTAGACGGCAAATAATCTGCATATTCATCTAGTAGGAGGCATATAGGCAGATTGGATCGATCTAATAAGTTGTTATGCAGCAAAATTACCAGTTAGGGCATACTTAAGAAGTTAATTTCTAGTAGCTAGAGTCAGATTGCCGCAAAACTGTCAGTCAACGTTCGTCATGAAGTCGATGCTAAACTTAAAGTAACGATAGATTGAATTCTCCTACGCGTTAGTTGTAAGTAGCAAGACAGGTATTCAAGGGATTTCTATGAATAGTTTGCCTGCTAATTTGATAAATAGGGCGGAAGCTCAAGAGCGCTATCCTACAAAAGAAGAATTAGCTCAGCTTTCAAGCTTTTACCCATCTGCATCAAAACGAATTCGTATTATTGAAATTCTGACTGATAATCGTGAATTCATAATTAGCAAGGCTGGAGAAACTCTTTTTCAAAAGCTTCCAAATATCACTTCCCCAGGTGGTAACGCATACGGTGAAGAGAAAACTGCTACTTGCCTTCGAGATTTAGACTACTACCTACGCATCATCACCTATGGAATCATTAGTGGTGATGTTAGAGTTATCGAAGAAATTTGCTTGATTGGAGTTAAGGAAACCTATGAATCACTGGGCACTTCTCTTTCAGCGATGGCGGAAGGTATTCGCTCCCTTAAAGATGTTGCAGATACCTTTCTTTCTCAAGAAGATGCTAGTGAAGCTAATATCTACTTTGACTACGTTATTAATTGCATGCTTGATGTTGAAGGAAACGTTGATACTTACAAAGAGGCTCCTATAGACAATTATAATTCGAGAATAACAGAGGCAGCAGAATCTGATGTCGATGTTTTTGAGAGAATGAGTAACCTTGTCCAAATTCTTAGCGATGAAAATGTGAAACTGAAACATAACATTGAGGAGTATTCCACTGAACTTAAGGAATATAAGCTTTGGGCAAAGACATTCAAAGTGAGCTAAGAGTAGTGGGGAAGACTTATGCTTGGAGGCATGAAAGAAACTGTTGAAGGGCTTGCTAGTAAGGTTGCCGAACTCTATCGTGAATTAGTTACAAATACTGTTAAGTTTGAGGATCTGAGACAGTACACTAAAGAGAGCTTGGACGAATTCAAGCGTTTAATAGAAAGACTAAATGACAAGTTAGAGGAGGCAGAAAAGGATAGAATTAGAAGAGAAGTAGAGCTTTCATCAAAAATACATGCCCTGGAGTCTAGACTAGATGCTCTGAGCGAACAAGCATTACATTCAGTTGCACGAGAAGCTGCTATTCAGGTGTTTGAAAAGATGGGATCAGAAAGTGCCAAAAGACACTTTTCTGTTACGAAAAAATTAGAGCCTAAGCAACTGCCTGAGCAGCCTGAAGAATAGTTGATAAATTAGCTGATATGCAGTCTAACAATCCCGCTGCACCGGAACAATATCAAGTTGTCGGTGAGTTCCAAAGAGTATCTGTGTCCGGTGAGCGCGAACGTTAGCCAGACTCGCTCATACCCGACTATGAAATTAGGATGAATTGTGAAGCATAGGCATGTTTGGCACAAACTAGATCATCCGAAGTTTGCCCTGGCTTATCAAATCAGTGAGCGTATAGCAGAGCGACAATGGGTCGATCCTTCAATTTTTACTGACATTCGATATGGAAAAGAGATTTTGGTAGCATGTGACTTTTCCGGATCACATTCTGCTGCAAACTATGAAGCTTTTGCCTTTTTGATTGGAGCGATCGGTGGAAGTGCGAAGTGGATGGAATCGAGAAGTGCTGTTCGAGATCGCTTCCTTCCTGACAATCGACGTATGGCATACAAATCGCTAAATGATGCTATGCGCCTACGCGCTTTGCCCTCATTTCTGGATGCTGCAAACAACTTCCCTGGCAATTTGATAGTTTTCTTAGTTAGCAAGAAAATTAATAATCTCTTTGCTGATCCTGGCACACCAGGTTTTTTACCTGAGTTAGTGGTTGCAGAACGTGGATGGAAGAAAAAATCCTTTCAACGCCTCTTGCTTGTGGCATCTCTTGGTTCATTACTTGTATCTTGTTTAACTGAGCCTTTACAAGATATTTTATGGGTTTCGGATCAAGATGAAATTGCTGCAAATGATAAAAAGCACAACCATGCTGGTCATGTTATTCATCATTGCATTAGTAGGTATGCGCCTGATCATCAAGGTTTATTGGTGTTTTTGACGACTGAAGGAGATTTAAACACACGACAACTTGAGGATATTGTGGCAGTACCAGATCTTGCTGCCGGAGCACTCGTTGATGCGCTTTCAATGTGTGATGCGCTTAAACGGAGTTCAGATGAGCGTCTTTGGATTCCGATTCCTAATGAATTACCATCAAAAGCACAGACTATTTTGCAGTGGTTCTCCGCTAGTTCATTTCCCCTGAAACGGTTAGTAGTTGTCTTAGATTCTTTTGGATCTAATATCCAAGTCGATACATTTGTGCCTGTTGCGTTAGAGTCTCCTTTATATTTACCTAATAACGTGAATTCCAATGATGTTTTTCTTTTCCGTTGAGGCATTTCCAATAGGACTGGCTAAAAACCGCGCTGCACCGGAACGTTATCATCTGGTTGGTGAGCTATAAAGGTTGCCTGTGTCCGGTGAGCACGACCGTTAGCTCAGCCCAAGTTGTACTCGGATGGCTAATTCTACAGCAGTCATGTCTTCAGACGTTATTTCCCCTGCCTTTTTCCTCATTCTTTGCTTAGAAACAGTTGTCAGTTGATCAGCCATTGCCTTCCCTTGACGACCTTGCAAGGTTACCATTGCTTCACTTGGGTACAGTCTAGACACATTGCTCGTAATCGGCACAACCTGAACTCGGTTAAGATTTCGGTTTGCCGCATTGTTGCTGACGATCACTGCGGGTCGCTCTTTCTTAATTTCGCCACCGACTGACGGATCAAAATTAATCCACCACACTTCACCTCTGTTCATGGTTCACTGTCCCCAATCAGCGCCTCAGACCACGCTAAAGCCTCTGTTTCGCGCTCTTGATCTTCAGCCATGAGCTTATAAGCAGCATCTAGCTCATCCTTGATAACGTAAGGGCGTAACAAATCCTCAATAAACTGACTAATTCCCCCCTTCCCAACCACTGCATACAGGCCGTCGTAGACCTGTTCATCAATACTGATGGTTAACTTCTTATGCATGGTTCTTCTCTTTGTACGTACAGGCATACGTAAAGTATATCGCCTCTTTTTGAGTCAAGGGGCGATCGCTATTGTGCCCTGTATCAACGTCTTGAAATCTAACCAATGCATGTCCTCAGACGCTCGGCGATCGCCCTCGGTAGCTTGCCGCTGTTGAATTTCACTATCCAGCCCGTTTTTTCACGTCACCGCTCAACCCTCGTCTTATCAGGCTTGGAGCATTGCGCGACGTCGAAATGCCTGCCCATCACTAGGTGGAGCGATCGCCCTTCAAATAGTTCCGAAACATTTCTTAATGATTTTGTTACCATAGGAGCACTAGTCAAACGGAATCGATCGCCAGCTATGCAAACCGTAACGCCTCAATCTGCTTCCCTGCAGTCCACCACGCCTGATGTCGTACCGCTACCGGCTGGTGGTCTTGACGAATCTCGCTTTGATTGGACAGAAGTTTGGTACCCCGTTGCCTATGTGCAGGACTTAGACCAGGAGCGCCCGACTCGCTTCACCCTGATGGAGCAGGATTTGGTGATTTGGTGGGATCGGACGGCGACAACCTGGCGTGTTTTTGCCGATCGCTGCCCCCATCGCCTCGCGCCGTTGTCCCAGGGGCGGATTGCTGAGGATGGTTTGCTGGAATGTCCGTACCATGGCTGGGCGTTTGCGGGAGATGGTCATTGCGATCGCATTCCCCAACAGCCGGAAGGGGGCACGGCGGAAACGTCTGAGCGGGCCTGCGCCCGTGCTTATCCAACGGCGGTGCGTCAGGGACTGCTGTTCGTCTATCCCGGCACGGCGGACGATAGCGATCGCGTTCCCATTCCCACCATTGATGTGCTGGATGACGACTCGGATGATTGGGTTTGTCTCAATACCTTCCGGGACTTACCCTACGATGCCCTCACGCTGATGGAAAATGTGCTGGATGCCAGCCATATTCCCTACACCCATCACAAATCCGTGGGCGATCGCAAAAATGTGAGTCCTGTGGAGCTAGAGCTGGTTGAATCTGGACGGCAAGGGTTTCGGGGCACCTGGGCGGAGGGCCCGCGACGGGGCACCCTCGGACGGCAGGATACGACCTTTGTGGCACCGGGGTTGATGTGGCATGACCTAACCTCGAAGCAGTTTGGGCGTACTCTCACAGTCGTCTATGCGACACCGATCCGTAAGGGCGAATGTCGGATCTTTGCCCGCTTCCCGTTCAAATTTTCGTCGAAGCTACCCAGCTTCTTTATTCGTCTAACGCCTCAGTGGTTTAGCCATATTGGTCAAAATGCTGTGTTAGAAGATGATCAAATCTTTTTGCATCATCAGGAACGCTATTTTGCAGCGGCGGGTGGCAGTGAAACGGTAGCTAAGGCATTCTACTTACCTACTAAGGCCGATTCGTTTGTTCTAGCGCTGCGTCGCTGGGTGACGGATTTTCAGGCAGAATCATTTCCAGGGGCGATGCTGCCGCCTGCGCAGTCAGACGCAGATTTACTCGATCGCTATCATTCCCATGTGCAGCATTGCGCAAGCTGTCGCGGGGCACTGAAAAACATTGAGCGATCGCGTTGGATTGCTGGAATCGTGGCGGCGGCTGGCTGGACGGTTGTACCTATTTTGGCCGTGACCCTCGGGACGCTGTGGCCGGTGGTGCTGGGTGCTGGTGGGGCAGCGATCGCTGCGGCTAGTTGGGCTGGATTGGGTCAGTTAGAAAAGCGATTTTATCAAGGTCGCGCTATTCCACCACGCAATCAACCGGAGAAGTCGAAGTAGGGAATATCCCTAAGGTAGAATCCTTGGTTGCTCTTCGGTGCAGATGCTGTCCAAGAGGCATTTAGAACGGCGTCCTAACGAAATCTTTCTTTGCCATGCACTCCAACCTATTTTTAAACGCGATCGCCTTGATGGATTGACCTTTATTTTCAAAAGCTCCACCATCAGAAGCTAACCTTGTTACAAGGCATAGGATGAAGGGCGATCGCCCTTTCTAATGCGGCATGGCGTGAACGTTGGGATCAGAGAAGACACAACCTGTCTAGAGTTTATGTTGATATCCAATCCGGTTAGACGCGCTAGTTCTTCAAGGCTCGCTGGGTCACCATGAGTGAGTGATGATGGTGACCCCGATCCCTGATCTAGATCTGTCTCTTAACCGGACTCCTCTCGGTCAAACGACCCTAAGGGCGATCGGAGAGATCATTATCTGGGAAGTTGCTCACCGATCGACGGAGCGCAGCGACAGCTCGGTTGTAGTCCAAAATGGCCCGCAGGAGGTTCACTTCTGCTTGGGTCAAATCTGTCTGAGCCAGCAGCACATCCGTCTGGGTTTCAATGCCAGCTTGGAACCGTAACCGCGCCAAGCGCAAGGCTTCTTCCGCCGTCGTTACAGCCAGAGTTGCCGTTTCAATGCTTTCTCGGTTGGCTAATAGGTTGTAATAGGCCTGTTCTACCTGAAAGCGAATCTGGTTGCGGGTGTCGGTAAATGAATTCTCCGCAAGTTCCATATTGCGTTCTTCTTGACGAGCTGCGGCACGAGCGGCACCACCGTCGAATAAACGCATATTTAACTGCAAACCTACTTGATAGACCTCGCGATCGCTGGAGCTATTGTTTTCATCAAGCAAGTCTTGGAAATCATAGCGGGCAAAGGCAGACACCTGAGGGCCAAGGGCGGCTAATTCAGCTCGACGGAGGCGATCGCTAATATCGCGCTGAATTAACTGTTGCTCCAACTCTGCCCGATTTTGATAAGACAAGGTGATCGTATCTTCTAGGGACAGGGGCCAATCGGCCACAGGCTCCACCGCATCCGCTGCCGACACATTGACCACCTGGGCTAGGTTTAACAACCGCGTGATTTCCCGGCGGGTAATTTGCTGATTACTGAGGGAGCGAAAGAGGGCTTGGCGAGCATTGGCAACCTCCACCTGGGCCGTGAGCACCGAGAAGCGAGTTCCTACGCCAGCTCGTTCCAGCGCTTCTGCATCCCGTAAACTTTGTTCAGCCCGTTCTAGGGCACTTTGATCAATCCGCACCTGCTCATCAGATTCTTGCAGATCGTAGTAGGCATTGGTGACGTCTAACTTAAGCTGCTCTGAAATGACCTCCACCTGCAGTTCCTGTAACCGCACGCGATATTCTGCCGCTCGAATCAAGGCCGATCGCTGCCCGGAGGTAAAGATATCGTAGTTGAGGACAAGGGCAGCTCCCAAGGTGGTGGTGACGGAACTCGGTTCTTCCCCAATCAGTGGCGGCGGCGCTTGGTCGCTAACATCTTGCCGGACAAGGCTGCCCTGAGCATCGAGGGTTGGCAAATTAGCCGCTTGAGCTTGGCGTAAAGCAGCCTCAGACACCTCTAGGTTCAGGAACGCATCTTGGAGCGTGGTGCTATTGCGGCGGGCTAGTTCAATTGCTTGCTCAAGGGAGATGGGGGTTGTTTCAACAATCTCGACCTCATCGGAAACCGTGGGATAAAAAAGACGGTTAGACGATGGATTGAGGTATTCAGGCACGTCAACAGTATCAGCAGAAGACGGCAGCAGGGAGGGGCGATCGCCCATGGCGGGATCGGCTGCTTCCTCTTCCTCTTCCTCCTCTAAAACAGGAGCCGCATCCAAGGCTTCAGGACGATCAGGACTAGGCTCTATCAAGTCGTCCAACTCCTCAGGACGAGGCTCTAGATTGTCTGTGTCTTGAGGCTCTAGATCAGGTAACGCATCATCAGCCTGAGCCACGTCCTGAGCGGCTTCATCCTCTACTGAATCTGCATCGACCGAGTTGGCTGGAGAAGCGATCGCTCGATAGATACCACCAACAGCTCCTCCAGCAGAGGATGCATCATCAAGAGCAGGCTGCTCCGTAGACGAGGACTCTGACGATGATGACATCTCGGCACGGGCTGCGGGCGTCATGACCGCACTGAGTACCAGAACAGTCCCGATACTTGAGGCCAAAAAGTAGCGGAAAAAAGACATAGGGTGCGTCCTAGTAGATTGATCTAGTCCTTCCGAAGGATAATGAATCACGGTTATTATCGGATACCTGCAGACGGGTGTTGACATCTTCCCCCCCCAATCGCTAGGCAATTGGGCTGGAGTTTCCTTGGGTCGCCCCAACGATGGTCTGCTTCACGGCTAGCCAGACTAAGTGACCTCAGTCCTAGCTAGCTTGACGCCCCAGGCATGGTGCATCTCCCGTTGCCCACGGGCAGCCTGTAGCCTAGCAGACCATAGGAATCAGAAAGGCTTTCCTGAGCAAGTATAGCGGGCTTGGTCGATAGATTCGAGGGTGAGGGACTGCTGATCATTCACCAAGGCTTGCAGCAGGTGTCCTATATGCAAGGAGGTATGCAGGTAGGAGGATGGGTCAAGAGCCGCGCAGAGACTAGCCTCGTGGGCGATCGCTCGAATATGCCCCCCGCTGATTGGAAACTGATCGGCCAGCCACTGCCAGGGCAGATCTCCCAAGGGAATGGATGGCGGAAAGGCCCGCTGCCACAGCAAGAGGCGATCGCTGGCCGTGGGCATGGGAATTGCGATTTGCTGATCGATCTGACGACGCCAGTAGGGGGCGATCGCCTCGGGCCGCTGCGTGACCAGTACCGTGAGGCTGGGCTGCCGTCGTCGCAGAGCCAAGAAGCGGTGTAGCTCAGCTCGATGGACTTGGGCCAAGCGCCCAAACCAGAGATGGGCAGATTTCAGCATGAGCACGGTGGGTGCTTGGGCGGCGATATCTTGCAGCACCGATGCAGCCTGGTCAGGGTCTACCTGGGCTAGATCCAGCCAGGTAACTGCGGTGGACTGTTGATGAGCGATCGCCTGTACAACACTCATCTTCCCGGTTCCCGCTGCTCCAGTGAGCGCCATCACCTGTCCAAGCTTCAACGCCTCTGCTCCGGCGGTTGCCTGCCACTGTTGGGCAACCTGGGGCTGCACCTGCAGGCGATCGGCGATCGGCTTCAAGGCAGCTAGGAGCGATGGGGGTAACACCAGGTCAGACCAGGTGACGGTAGCCTGCTGAGTTACGTAAGACTCGGGGATAAACGGTTCAAAGCTAGATAGGGAGACCCCTGCCGAGGAAAAAGACCCTGCTGCCATAAACGGTGAGTCGGACTCCAGGATCGGCTGGGTTGCGTCCAAGACCCCATCCAGATCGGTAGCCGTGGGGCGATCGCTCAAGAGAAAATCGACCAGCGGATCCGCCAGACGCACGACGGAATTGAGGCGGGTATCGTGGCTGCGGGTGGGAATTTCTAGCAGACCCCGCCGCACCAGCACCGCTTCCGGCGTAAAGGATCGGCGGGCCTGGCTCCACTCCGTATCATTGCGGCAGAGGAGGCGTAGCACCAGGTCAATCGTCGGAAGATCGTTGGGCATGATCTCGTCATCGCCCTTCAGGTAGCGGTAGATGCGGGCGTAGCGACGATTGATCTCCGGAGCCAGGCACAGCAGGGTCAGATTTTTCTCAAATACCGTCAGATTTAAGCGATCGCGCAGCAGGGGCAGCGCCAGCAGGATACCCGTAGACTGACTCGCCTGCACCCGCAGTTCAAGCTGTTGCTGATAGCCTAGCTTGGTCGTAGAAGCAGCCGGCGGCTTGCGGCAATCATCATAGGCCGCCTTGCCCTCTAGGGATACAATGCCCTGCCACCAGTGGCTGGAAACGCGATCGGCCTTATTTTGGGCAATGCGATCAACCTCTTTGGTTTGCTTCCGCTGCCGGGCCACCGCTGCCATCAAGAGATGATCTAGCCAGCTCAATTCGGTTCTCAGATAGCTCCAATTGTCGGCAAATCGTTCAATCTGATGAGTGGACATAGCGCAGAAGGTACCAACGGTGTGAGTGCGATCGCCCTCAATAAGCAGGGGACTAATACTTCATGGCGTCAATGGATCCACGATCGCGCAGACGCCTGGCTTGCTGCGGGTGAGACACCTGCGCGACAGTCAGGAGATTGCCGCCGGTACTAGTGGCAGCCCAATCCTAGACAGGGATGCCCAAGGCTTGCCCTTGTTTCCGCAAAAACTCTAGGGGCAAGCCATCAGCATCCGCGATAAACGCCACTTCATACACCGCCGCTCCAATGATTTGCTGCGTGGGCGGCAGCAACACCTGCAGCGGTGCCAACTCTGCGGGCAGCCGCTGATCTAGATCCGCCAGCCATTGGGGTAGGCTATCGATCTGATCGGTGAGATCAAACGATAGGTGATAGTACCCAGTGTAATGCTCATCGCTGAAGACATCCGCCGCTGGCTTGGGCTCGGGCACCTGCAGCAGCTCGATCCGCCCACCCAATCCTTCCATCCAGCAGGCTAGGGTAATGCCCGCCGTGAAGCGTTCTGTGACCCTAAATCCTAGCTGTTCATAGAAAGCGATCGCTTGATGAATATTCGCGGTGCGGATCGAGGCATGATGCATCATCGGTTTCGTGTCGCGGCGATCGATATGCATCTAGTGTAGCGATTGCCGAGGCGCGAGGGATCGCTCCCGATGAATCATCCATGATGAATCACCCATGATGAATCACCTGCGATAACTTGCTACTGACAGGCCGTGCGCAAATGGGCCATGACGTGACAAGACGGGCGGGTGCCGCCTGTGGAATAGGTTGAAGATCTACGGGGGCGGTAGGTGTCTTCAAACCGGGGGTTAATCAACACCGAATCTTCAATCCGACTGTCAATAATGGTTGGGTTAATCAGCACTGAATCCTCAATGCGGCTGTTGGTAATCGTGGGCGACGAGCGATGGTACTCCCAACGAGGGGTAGAAGTGGTAGACCAGCGGACGGTGCTGGGATACTGGGACGGCGTGGATAGGTAGTAGCGATCAGAGCGATCGCTAGAGAGCGGCGTTGTGGAGTTGTAATAGTAGCCAGACTGCTCGCCGTCAGTCACAATCACCGTGCTTCCTGAAATACTGGTGGTGGAGCGATTGGTGTACACCTGAGCCAGTTGCGTGGTGCTTTCTACGGGAGCGTGCGGATAGGCCTGGGCCGCAGCAGGCGCAGCAACGACACCCATGAGCCCAAGCCAGAGGAGCGATCGCCCTGAACCATGCAGCCAGGCTAGGAGGGACGGGCGGACAGATGGGGTATGCATGATAAACCTCGGAGTTGATTTAGGAGTTGATTTAGATCGTGAATCTCATGAATCTCAATGGAGGTAGCGCACAGCAGGGTCTCATTCAGCCTAGTTCTAGCCTAACGCGCTGGGTCAAAGTTCTTGCTACATTTAAAGACATCTCATGTAGGGACAGAGGTTCCCGCTAGGCAGGCGATCGCCATGGGGTCACCGCCTGTTGTTCAGCCAAGCATCTAAGCCACCTATCACTGTGACGACTGAAAAACTAGACCTGATTCAACGCTTCTACCACCTAGGCAAAGATGCCTTTGAGCGCGGGCAGTATCGCACTGCCATCGAGCACCTTGAAAAAGCCACAGCTTTGGTGAACCGCATCTCTCCCTTGGGAGGTGAAGTGCAAATGTGGCTGGTGACGGCCTACGAAGCGGCGGGTTTACGGGAGGAGGCGATCGCCCTTTGTGAAACCCTCAGCCGCCATCCAGACTACACCACCAGCAAGCAGGGCCGGCGATTGCTTTACATCCTCAAAGCCCCTCGCCTCAAAACTCGCCCCGAATGGATCACGCCCATCCCTGACCTTGGCAACCTCGAAGAAGGATCCTCCACCGCCGGGCAGGGCGTATCATCCTATCGTCCCTCCTCCAGCCGTCCGTCGAAACCGCTGCCCAAACCTGAGCCTGAGCCGATTGACTGGAGTCAAGTCAAGACCGAAGATAATCGCTTCGTTTGGGTGGCGTTGGGGGCGATCGCCCTTATGCTCGGTGGTTTAGCATGGTTCATCTAGAGGTAGGATGCAGCAGGTTAGGATGCGTGGGATCGGCAAGATGAACATGAACAATCACGGCTACTGGCGGCGGCTCTGGGTAGCGATCGCCCTAGTGATGTCGTTGGGACTATCGGGCTGCGTGGAAGCAGAATCGGGCATTGACTATCGCGATCAGGTGCATGGTACCTTGGTGCAGCAGGTTCACCTCAATCCCGGACTCACCCAACTCCAGCGGTTTACCGCCGAACAGTGGTTGAATGCGGTGGGCGATCGCCTGGCGGCCCTCCCAGAAGCTAGCCAAGCGCGCACAGAGGACGGCTGGCAGATTCGCATCCCGTTCCACAACGGAGCCGATCTCCAAGACAAGTTCAATCACATTGGCCAGCAGATATTCTCCCCCGACGCCCTGGCCAACCTCAGCGGCACTGACCGTCCGGGGGCCGCTGGGCAGTCTCAGTTAACGGTGCAAGAACGCAACCTGATTGTGGTGCAGCGCAACCGACTGATCTACGATTTGGATCTGCGATCGCTTTGGACGGATCAAACCTCCGTGTGGCTACCCCTACAATCTGTGATGGACTGGCAATTTACCCTGAACAGTCCCTGGGGAGCCCGAATCAGTTCTAATTCCCTCCCCCCCAGTCGCCAAGAGGCCGATCAGCTCACTTGGTCTCTGCGCCTCGATGCGGCCAATCACATTGACGTGACCTTTTGGGTGCTCAGCCCTCTGGGGCTAGGAGCCGTGGTCATTGGCGTGCTGGTCGTCCTGGGTCTAGCGATCGCCCCTCAACGACGTCCGGCAGCAGCCCAGCGGTAGGCGACCTGCGCTATGGAGCGGCATCGCCAGTCCTGTTGATGATCGGACATGCTCTCCCAACCTATATGTGCTATCCATGCAGCTTCATTCCCTTGCTAAGTGGTTTCGTCCCCTTCTGGGAGACACCAAACAAATTGCCATTGTCGAAGCCTGTGTCATTGGATTAGTGTCAGGTTTAGCCGCCGTCACCCTAAAGCATGGAGCCGGTTGGCTGGGCGGCTGGCGGATTCAGATTGCCCACCAATATCCCGCTTGGATCGTCCTACCGCTGGTGGGACTGATCGGCGGCGGGCTAGCCGGTCTCTTGGTGCAGCGCTTGTCTCCAGAAGCGGCCGGCAGCGGCATTCCCCAAGTGAAGGCCGCCCTCAGCCAGGTACCCATCGCCCTTAACCTGCGGGTGGCGATCGTGAAAATGTTCAGCGTCATTCTGATCCTAGGATCTGGATTTACCCTAGGGCGACAGGGGCCCACCGTCCAAATTGGAGCTGCCCTTGCCTCCCAGCTCAGCCATTGGATTCCCACCTCGCCAGAGTATCGGCGGCAGCTCTTGGCCGCTGGCGCAGCCGCTGGGCTCGCCGCCGGGTTTAATGCCCCCATTGCCGGGGTGCTGTTTGTGGTCGAGGAATTGCTCCAGGACTTTTCTGGCCTCACCCTCGGTACGGCGATCCTGGCCTCCTTTGTGGGTGCGGTGGTGTCACGGGTATTGGGCGGGCAGGGGCTAGGTATTGGCCCCATGAGCGCCCTAGAGATCAATTTCTCCCTGATCGACGTACCGTTTTTTATCCTGTTGGGAGCCTTGGCAGGCCTCCTCGGCACCTTATTTAGCCACGGCATTTTCCTAAGCCTGGCCATCAATCGCCGCTTTCGGGGGTTAGGACTGCCGTGGAAAGTGGCGATCGCTGGCCTACTATCCGGGGCGATCGTGGTTCTGCTGCCCCCCGAATTTCGCGATAATACCGGCCTGCGCGACTTCCTGATTGGCACGGGCCAGGGCTGGCGACTGCCGCTGCTGGCCTTTAGCGTGAAATTTTTGCTGACCTTAGTGGCCTACGGCTCTGGTGCGCCGGGAGGAATTTTTGCCCCGGCGCTGCTTCTCGGTTCTTCCCTGGGCTACCTCGTAGGACTCTTCAGCCATACCGTGGAAGGGGCAGTGGGGGGAGCGATCGCCCCGGGCTTAGAGCTCACCTCCGCCACCACCTACGCCTTGGCAGGCATGGGAGCCTTTTTTAGCGCCATTACCCGAGGGCCGATCACCGCCATCGTGATTGTGTTTGAAATGGTGTCGGACTTTAATCTTGTTCTGCCGCTGATGATCGGCTCCGTCAGCGCCTACCTCGTGTCCGAACGTCTGGTCAGCGGTTCCCTCTACAACCGACTGCTGACCATGCAGGGCATTAACCTGGATAAACTGGAGAATCAAGACACCAGTCTAGCCAACCTATCCGCTGAAACCTTCATGCAGCGGCGGGTTGAAACCCTATCTAGCGAAATGCCTTTGCCGGAAGTCATCCAGGCCTTCTCGCGATCGCACCATCGTGGTTTTCCAGTGGTTGACCAAGGCAAACTAGTGGGCATTGTCACCCAGTCCGACCTGGCCGATGCCTCCCGGCGCAATGGATCGACAGGTCACCTACGGCTCGTGGATATCATGACCCCCCAGCCCGTGACCGTGTCGTCCCATGATTCCCTGATTCACGTTCTATATTTACTCAATCGCTTCAAGCTCAGCCGCCTGCCGGTCACCGATCGCCAACGCCTCGTGGGCATCATCACCCGCGCCGACATTATCCGCGCCGAGTCCGACCAGCTCAGCGGCGAACTCTCCTCCTTCGGCCCCCAGCCCGAACCCTCCTACGTGGTCTACCAAACGCGATCGCCCTCCACGGGACAAGGTCGGCTCCTGGTACCCCTAAGTAATCCCCAAACCGGGCCGCTGCTGCTCAAACTTGCCATTGTGCTGGCCCGCGATCGCAACTACGAGCTAGATTGCCTGCAGGTGATCACCGTCCCCCGAGGTACACCACCCTCCGAAGCCACCGTCCGCACTACCGCCAGCCGTCGCCTTCTGCGTCAGGCTGAATCCCTGGGACGATCCTGGGGGATTCCAGTGCATACCCAAATCCGGGTAGCCCATGATGCCGCCCATGCCATGCTGGAAACCGTCAAAGATCACCATATTGACCTGATCTTAATGGGCTGGAAAGGCAATACCTCAACCCCTGGTCGCGTCTTCGGCAACGTCGTCGATACCGTGATTCGCCAAGCCGCCTGTGAAGTTCTCCTCGTGCGCCTCAGCGAAACCCCCAGTTTCAACCGCTGGCTGCTGCCGGTGGCCGGTGGCCCCAATGCCCAAGCTGCTCTGAAACTGTTGCCACCCCTCCTGAGCCTAGGACAAGCTCCCCTGGTGCGCGTATGCCAAATTTTCCCCACCGCCAAGGGCGCAACCGATGTTTCTGTCTTGCAGCGTGCGGTGGAGCAACTGCGGAGCTATTTGCCCTATCCTGTGATTCCCCGCGCCATCGTCAACGATGCGATCGCTGATTCGATTGTCACCCTGGCCCAGGAAGAACATTGTGATGTGATTGTCTTGGGGGCCAGTCGAGAAAGCCTGCTAAAACAGGTGATTCAAGGGAATATTCCAGAAGCGATCGCCCGCCAGAGCTCTTGCACCGTCATGTTAGTCCGCGATACGCTCCAAGCCGATGAGATCGAGTAAGCAATTGAGTAAGATCACGATGGAATAGCTGACAACTCTGTTGCCTGGCTGCACTGGATATCAATCCCAGGCAAGCTTATCTGAATTCTTGGTTTGTGCATCCAGATCTTTAGTTTATGTATCCAGATATGGATTTTAGCTGTGAGGCGGGAAGTCCTGCGCTCTAGCGAAGGCGAGCGTCGGAATGAGAGCCGCTTGCTTCACAGATGCATCCGCGTTCAACAGTTCAACATAACGTTTACGGACAGCGAACGAGCTGTCCCTGGGCCATCGATGGAGAGATGTCCTACCTCTGGCGATCGCCCCTTTGCTAGATCTGCCGATGACGGCACTCGTGACCCAGTTGCTGCGCTTTGCCCTGGCTTGTCTCCCAGAAGGAAGAGTTGGCGGCAGCGCTATTTCAGTCCCAGGGCGATCGCCCTAGCTATGAGCAAACGCTGTACTTCATACAGCACTTTCAATCCTCTGAACAGATGTTCAGTGGTAACGATTCTCAGTATCATAGAGAAAAAGCCAGGAAACTGAATCGATGGCTAGGTCTCGTTCTACAGAGAAATCCTCCATGCCAGCGGCTGACGCACCAACCTGTGACGAGCCGCTGGTGCATCTAGATAATGTGCGCCAAGTGCAGCCTGAAGTGCTCAGCACGACTAAGGCCCAGCGGATGGCGGAGTTTTTTAGCGCTCTTTCCGACCCCCACCGGCTTAAGCTGCTGTCGGCCTTGGCCCAGCAAGAACTCTGTGTATGCGATCTGGCTGCTGCGGTCAAGATGGGTGAGTCAGCGGTATCCCATCAGCTACGGGTGCTGCGATCGCAGCGTCTAGTCACCTACCGTCGCCAGGGTCGCAACGTCTACTATGGTCTGGCCGATGACCATATCATGACCCTCTATCACGAAGTTGCCGAACACTTGGATGAGTGACGCGATGCTTTGCGGTTCAGCTAGACTCTTGCACAGGTCGCCCCCCTGTCAAACGCTCGCTGAGACTGCCGCCGTTGAGGCAATCTCAGCCCACGTCTTGAAGAAGCTTAATGTATTCGTGATAAGCCGCCTCCAGCGTCGATGGTAGACATGGGCGCGCGGTTGTCTTCGTCTAGTCACCGTTGACTCCATAGACCCGCGGCCCAGTTGGTCTTGCGCCAGACAGACCTCTCGTCAAGGTTAGCGCCTGCTAGGTCAAGGCCAGATGCTGCAAGCTGTTTCCAATTTTTTTAACCCTTCGACTCTAGGATCAGCCTTGTGCAAAAAGCATGACAGGCTACGGCGCATGTTGTATCATCTGAATAGTCTTTCAGATATTCAGCAAAGGATCGCCAGGTATTCCTATGGCAGGCTCTCGCTCTAAATCCTGTTGTGATCGTCACGAGACACCGATTCATCCACCGCCTATTCAGTCGGGTAGCCAGGATGACTGCTGCGGGTCTGGCCACGGCCACGATGCCGCAGACTTCAACCTGCGGCAGGAGCTGACGCCGATCGCGATCGCCGCCATCCTCCTCCTGATCGGCCTGATGTTCAACGAGACTCTGCACAACACTCCCTACGCGATCGCCGAGTACGCGGTGCTGATTCCGGCCTATCTGATCAGCGGCTGGACAGTGCTGACCGCAGCGGGGCGCAATAGCTTGCGGGGGCGCATCTTTGACGAGAATTTTTTGATGACCCTTGCCACCCTGGGGGCGATCGCCATTCACCAAATTCCCGAAGCCGTGGGCGTGATGCTGTTCTTTCAGGTGGGGGAGCTGTTTCAGGGCTATTCAGTGGGGCGATCGCGCCGCTCAATCAAAGCTCTGCTAGAGGTGCGACCCGACACCGCCAATCTCAGCGTTGACGGCGACATTCGTGCCGTTGCCCCCGATACCGTTAAGGTTGGCGATGTGATTGTGGTGCGCCCCGGCGAAAAGGTGCCCCTAGATGGCGACATTCTAGAGGGCAAATCGCTGGTGGATACCTCTGCATTGACGGGCGAATCAGTACCCCGCACCGTTGCCCCTGGCGAAACCGTGCTGGCCGGGATGATCAACCAGTCTGGGTTGCTGACGGTGCGGGTGAGCAAACCCTTTGGCGAGTCGTCGATCGCCAGAATTTTAGAACTGGTCGAGAACGCCAGCAGCAAAAAAGCCGACACCGAAAAATTTATCACCCGCTTTGCCCGCTACTACACCCCGGTGGTGGTGTTTCTGTCTTTGGCGGTGGCGATGCTGCCGCCCCTGTTTATTGAGGGGGCCACCCATGCCCAGTGGGTCTATCGCGCCTTGGTGCTGCTGGTGATTTCCTGCCCCTGCGGTTTGGTGATTAGCATTCCCCTCGGCTACTTTGGCGGAGTGGGCGGTGCTGCTAAACGCGGCATTTTGGTCAAAGGCTCCACCTATTTAGACACCCTCGCCCAGGTGAAAACGGTTGTGTTCGACAAAACCGGCACCCTCACCCAGGGCAACTTTCGCGTGACCCATGTGGTGACTCACAACGGCCTGAATCAGCACCAACTGCTAGAGCTAGCGGCCCAGGTCGAGTCGCAGTCAACGCATCCGGTGGCTCAGTCGATTCGTCAGGCCTATGGGCAGGCCGTCGATACTGCCGCCGTGCAAGACTACGAAGAAATTGCCGGGCACGGCATTCGCGCTATGGTGAATGGTCGCACTGTCTTGGCGGGAAATGACCGACTTTTGCACCGCGAAGCCATTCCCCACGATGTTTGTGTAGTAGACGGCACCGTGGCTCACCTGGCGGTGGATGGCGACTATCGTGGCCGCATCATCATTGCCGATGAGCTGAAAGACGACGCCGTCGAGGCTATCCGAGCATTGCACGCCCAAGGCATTCAAACCGCTATGCTGACCGGCGATAGCCAATCGGTAGCCGACAGCATCGCCCAACAACTGGGCCTCGACTACTACCGAGCTGAACTGTTGCCCGAAGACAAAGTAGATGCCCTAGAAGGCTTGTTGCAGCGTGCCCGGCAGACCCGAAGCAGCGTGGCGTTTGTCGGCGACGGCATTAACGATGCGCCAGTCATCGCTAGAGCCGATGTGGGCATCGCCATGGGTGGGCTGGGGTCTGATGCGGCGATCGCAACCGCTGATGTGGTGATCATGACCGATGCCCCTTCCAAGGTGGCCGAAGCCATTCAAATCGCGCAGAAAACCCGGCGGGTTGTTTGGCAAAACATCATGTTTGCCATGGTCTTCAAGGCACTCTTTATTGCCTTGGGCGCGATCGGCATAGCCACCCTTTGGGAGGCGGTATTTGCCGATGTAGGTGTCGCCCTGCTAGCCATCCTCAATGCCGGTCGAATTATTCGGAACCCTCAAAACGGGTTGAGATGATCCGTCTCCGGAGAATTGCCGCATTCCGTTACCAGAACCCACTGTCTTGGTGGCCGCCATGGATGCCGCTGTGGTGCTTGAGCATTACGGCATCAACTGGCAGCGGATGCACAACCAGATTTGAGCGACCCTGCGGAGGACAGTAGGTCAAGAGGTGTCATCATTTGAACTGTGGAACTCACGTTCAGGCGTCTTGATTGTCCCACCTACGGGGCGATCGCTATACCTCTACCAAGGCGATCGCCTGTGACTAAAGCGATTGCAGAGGATTGTACTCCGCCTTGAGCAACTTCAGGACAATTTGCGACTCATAGCTCACGACACCGGAAACTTGTTGGAGCTTTGCTAAGAAATCCAGAATTTCCCCATGATGTCCGTAGTAAACATCAGCAATGATGTTGTATCGTCCAGCAGCTACTGCCACAAACCGCACCTCATCCATGGCGGTAAGCTGTTCGGCAACGGACATCACCTGACTATTGTCCACCGTTAAATAGAGCATCAAAATGTGGGGCGTTCCCAGCTTTTCGGGGTTCGGCCAGGCATGGATTTGGATGGCACCGGACTGAAGCAAGCGCTGCACCCGATAGCGGGCAGTGGCTTCAGGGATGTCTAATCGCTTAGCAATCTCGGTGAAGGTCATGCGACCATCCACCCGTAGAAGGGTGACGATTTGCTGATCAACGGCATCAAGGGAGGGAGGGGGGCTGGAGGTCATGGTTGTCTCTACGAAAAACTGAACAGGTAGAGTATTTCATTCATGATTCCATCATCTCTAAATATGATCTTGTGTTTGTATTAGAACTAACAGTTTTGGGTTTGTGTAATCCTTTACTGTTGATACCCAGAAAAGGCCCGATGTGTTGTTACTAGTTTTTGGGTGTTGTTCATGGCAGACAATCCGGTTTCCAATTCTGAGTCCCGTCGTAGCCAGGCTGAGGAGGCGCTAGAGCGTGAGACTCGGTTGCCCATGAGCGGCTGGCAGCAGGAGGTCGATCGCGGCTTGGAGTATGGGTTAGAAGGAGCAGCTAGCATACGCGATCGCTCCATCCCCACCTTTTCGCGGGGAGAACTGCCCCACTATGCGGGCATTAATACGTTTATGAAAGCGCCCTACCTAGAGGATGTGCGCAAGGTGGGCGAGTATGACGTTGCGATCGTTGGCGTTCCCCATGACTGTGGTACCACCTACCGCCCTGGAACTCGTTTTGGTCCCCAAGGCATTCGCCGCATCTCCGCTCTCTACACCCCCTACAACTTTGAGCTAGGCGTCGATCTGCGGGAGCAAATTACCCTCTGTGACGTCGGCGATATTTTCACCATCAATGCCAACAACGAGAAATCCTTCGACCAGATTTCTAAAGGCGTTGCCCATATTTTTAGCTCCGGTGCCTTTCCGATTATTCTCGGTGGCGATCACTCCATTGGCTTCCCCACAGTGCGCGGCGTCTGCCGCCATTTAGGAGATAAGAAAATTGGCATTATTCACTTCGATCGCCATGTGGATACCCAGGAAACCGATCTAGATGAACGGATGCATACCTGTCCTTGGTTCCATGCCACCAATATGGCTAATGCGCCGGCTAAAAATCTGGTGCAGCTAGGCATTGGCGGTTGGCAGGTGCCTCGGCAAGGCGTGAAGGTCTGTCGGGAACGCTCCACCAATATTCTCACCGTCACCGATATTACTGAAATGGGGATGGATGCCGCCGCAGACTATGCCTTGGAACGAGCTCTAGACGGCACCGACTGTGTCTACATCAGTTTTGATATTGACTGCATTGATGCTGGCTTTGTCCCTGGCACCGGCTGGCCCGAACCCGGTGGTCTACTGCCCCGAGAGGCTCTATCCCTGCTCGGTAAAATTGTCCAGCGAGCGCCGGTTTGTGGCTTAGAAATTGTGGAAGTCTCTCCCCCCTACGATGTTAGTGACATGACATCTCTGATGGCCACTCGGGTAATCTGTGACACCATGGCCCATTTGGTGGTCTCAGGCCAGCTCCCTCGCAAAGAAAAGCCTAGCTATATCCATGAGGAAGCCAATATGAACGTGGATCAGGCTTGGTCTTAGGAGGAGCGATCGCCATGCATGAAACCGATATGACGAAAGCCTTGCTGATGACCGTGGAAGAGTGGTGGGAATCCCAGCCCAATCGCCCTGATATTGAGCGCATCCATCTCATTGTGGGGCAGTTTACCTGTGTGGAGCCCGCTGGTTTGCAGTTTGCCTTTGAGGTGCAAACGCGCAACACCTTTCTCGAAGGTGCAGAACTTGTGATCCGCGAAATACCGCTGATTGCCTTTTGCCATACCTGTCAAGACGAGTATCAGCCCGTGCTAGGTCTGCGCTACGCCTGTCCCACCTGCCGTAGTCCCATGGATGATATTCGTTCGGGTCGAGAGCTGAAAATCGATCGCATTGAATATGCTCAGCCTGCTTCAACCTTGGATAAAGAGCTTGTCTCGTAGCCATGGCAGTTTAACGCTAGGTCTTGGATGGATGCGTTACGGCTGCGCCTAACACATTCTACTGGTACTACGCTTGATTGCTTAATTCGTTGATTTCCTATCTATCTGCCGATCTATGAACACTATTCTGCAACCCGAAATTGACGCTCTTAAAACATCCCTGGAAAAGCAAGGGGTGAAATATGCCCTAGCTAGCTATGTCGATCTGCACGGCATGTGCAAAGCCAAGATGGTGCCCCTGAGCCACATTGGTCAGATGATGGGTGGCTCGGAGCTATTCACGGGGGCAGCTCTAGACGGTGTACCTCAGGAGGTCAGCGATGAGGAAGTGGCGGCTATGCCGGATCCGGCTACCGCGACCGTGCTGCCCTGGAATTCTGAAGTGGTTTGGTTTGCCAGCGATTTGCACCTCAAGGGTCAGCCCTTTGAAGCCTGTTGCCGCACCATTCTCAAGCAAGTCCTCGCCCAAGCGGCGGAGATGGGCTACACCTTTAATCTGGGCATTGAAACCGAGTTTTTCATCCTCAAAGATCATCCGGATGGTTCCTTTGGGCCGGTGAGCGATCGCGATCTCTTAGCCAAGGCCGCCTACGATGTACCCACGCTGCTGGACAACTACCAGATCCTCGACACCATCGTCAGCGCCATGAATTCCCTGGGCTGGGATGTCTATTCCTTTGACCACGAAGATGCACAGGGACAGTTTGAAACCGACTTCGCCTACTGTGATGCCCTAAAAATGGCCGATCGCCTCACCTTTTTCCGATTGATGGTCAAAGAACTGGCGCGATCGCAAGGCTATTTCGCCTCCTTTATGCCCAAAATTGCCTCGGATAAGACCGGCAGCGGTGCCCACTACAACATGTCCTTGGCAGATTTAGAAACCGGCAACAATCTCTTTTTTGATCCAGAAGACCCCCGAGGCTGCAAACTATCCAAACTAGGCTATCAGTTCATTGCCGGCGTACTGCGCCACGCACCCGCCATTGTGGCCCTCACCTGTCCGACGGTGAATAGCTACAAGCGCTTGGTACGTCAGGGCAGCATGTCTGGCTTTACCTGGGCCCCGGTCTATGTTTGCTATGGCAACAACAACCGGACGAATATGCTGCGGATTCCCCTAGCTGGAGGACGGGTGGAATGCCGCGCTGCCGATATTTCTACCAATCTCTATCTGGGGGCAGCTCTGATGCTGGCGGCTGGTCTGGAGGGAATTCGCGAAAACCTGGATCCAGGCGAACCCCATACAGAAAACATGTACACCTATAGCTTGGAGGAACTGCAAAACCTAGGGATTGATCTACTCCCGCGTACCCTAGAGGAAGCGATCGATGCCCTGGAAGCTGATCCCCTCAGTCAATCGGTGATGGGGCCCCTGATGTTTGAGGCCTATGTGCAATACAAGCGTCAGGAATGGCGGGAATACCATAACCACGTATCTGATTGGGAAATTAAGCGCTACCTGAAGTTTTTCTAGTTACAGCAATAGAGAGGTTTGGCTTCTGAGACGTGGCATACATTGTCCTGATGAAAAGGGACTTAAACAGTCTCCCGACGTAGTCTTGATTAAAAGAGACCTTGGTTTCGATGCCCACAGTATAGGTTGATATCCTATCTATGCCCTAAACTCTCCAACGTTCCAGATCGTTTCACCCTACATCACCTAAACCCATGCACCAAACCTTTGACGCCGCCCTCGGCATTAATCTCCTCCACGCCAACCAACAGGGCGCAAACCACAACCGCGCCCACTTTGATCAATGGGGCATCACCTGCTTCAACATTATGAGCAGTCCCGGCGCGGGCAAAACAGCTCTGCTAGAGAAAACTCTAGAAGCGATCGCCCCCGACTATCACGTAGCGGTTATTGAAGGCGACATGACCACGGAACTCGACGCCGATCGCCTGCGCCAGTACGGCGTACCGGTGATTGCCATCAACACCGGACGTTCTTGCCACCTCGATGCCAAGATGGTGGCGGGCGGGCTGCATCGCCTAGAGCAGGACTATGATCCTGCCCAGTTTGACCTAGTGCTGGTGGAAAATGTGGGCAATCTAGTTTGTCCTGCTGAGTTTGAAGTCGGTGAACATCAAAAAGTGGCCTTGCTCAGTATTACGGAAGGGGAAGATAAACCGTTGAAATATCCGGTGATGTTCCAAGAGGCAGATTGTTTGCTGATTACCAAAACAGACCTAGCGCCCTACCTAGATGTAGACATTGCGCAGATTATTGCCAACGTTCGCCAAATGAATTCCCACGTCACCATCATTCCCATCTCTGTGAAAACGGGTGAGGGCTTGGAAGATTGGTATGAATGGGTGCGATCGCAGGTGAGTTCAGCCGTTATCCCCGTGGGTTGTTCTTGAATCCGTAGACTCTGAGAGATAATTGCCGAAATCCTCAGCCATAAAGTTGGCTAAACCTAGAGAAATCGTAGCTTCCGTTACCGTAAATCTTGCCCTAAATCGAACACATTAAGACAGGGTGGCGTACTTAGGATTTTCTTGCTCAACAATGATGTGGAGGTCTATTGCTACTCATGATGTCGAACCGTCGAGGACAAGTCTCTCCACCTCTAACCCATACTATTCCTAACTCAGGCTACGTAGACCATATTCGTTTGGAGTGCAAGAGTCTCTCAGGAGTCCTCCTACCCCCCTGTTGACAAGAGAAAATCGGAGTCACGCGAGCTTGTTGAGACACAAGATTACACGACCAAGGTCTCTCTCTCCTGATATCCAGATGATTTCGCTGCCATTGTTCTATTCACATTGAGCCTAAACCTATGAGAATTCCTAAGTTTGTATCTTTACTTCTCGTTTTTTGTCTCAGCCTCACGGCGGCAGTTGGCTGTAATCCCTCCGCTGAAACCCCAACCTCGGAGGCTCCGAGTGGTTCGGATGCGACGAGTGCGCCGTTGGTGCTGGGTTATAGCAACTGGGCCGGTTGGTGGCCTTGGGCGATCGCCGAAGAGGAAGGTCTCTTCGCTGCCAATGGCGCAAACGTCGAACTACGCTGGTTTGACGGCTATCTTGAATCCATGGAAGCCTTTGCTGTTGGTCAATTAGATGCCAATTGCCAGACGCTCAACGACACGATTTCCTTTGCCGCTGATGCTGTCAATGGCGAAGTGGTGGTGGTGGTCAACGATAACTCTGCCGGTAACGACAAGGTGATTGTGACGCAAGAGATCAATACGATTCAGGATCTCGCTGGCAGGAATGTGGGGTTAGAAGAAGGCGTCGTCGGCGATTTCCTCCTTAGCCTAGCCCTAGAAGAAGCCGGTATGTCTCGCAGCGATGTGACGATTCGCGGGTTAGAAACGGGTGAAGCCACAGCAGCGTTCGCTGCAGGACAGCTTGATGCCGTTGCCGCCTGGCCGCCCTATTGGCTGACGGCGCTGCAGCTTGAAGGAAGTAAGGAACTGTTGAGCTCTCAAGACTATCCTGGAGCGATTCCCGATCTGTTGGTGGTGAGTCAAGTCATGATTGACGAAAGCCCCGATCAAGTGCAGGCACTGGTGAATACCTGGTTTGATGTCTTAGCCTTCATGGAAGAGAATCCCGATCGCGCCCAGGAAATTATGGCCCAACGGGCAGATGTGTCCCTCGAAGAGTTCCAACTGTTTACCGATGGGACTAGGATGTTTAACCTAGAAGATAATCTAGAAGCCTTTAGCCCTGGTGAAGACATGAAACATATGCCCTTCGCCGCCCAGCGCATGGCAGACTTCATGACCAGTGTTGGGTTTATCACCGAAGATAAGGTTCCTGATCTAGACGCGGTTCTCGATAATCGTTTCGTGCAGGCCTACGCCGCCAGCAATAGCTAAGAAGCGCATCCTGATGATTGGCCTGATGATTGGGTAGTTCTCATGGCGATCGCTTAGATGTAGGCGATCGCCCCCCATTGTTCTCAAGGTTTCCCGAGCAATTATGACATCCACATCCTCTGACCTAACTGATACTCCCCGCACCCAGGGACTGAAACCTACGGTCTTTTGGGGGATTGCTGAAGATATACCCAAATCGCTGAATTGGGTCTTATTTACCCTATCTATCATCATTCCCTTTACAGGCTGGTGGATTATTGCTAGCTTGCCGGGTATGAATGCCGCTTTTCTGCCATCCCCCGCAGATGTGGTTCGTGCCTTTATGGGATTGTGGGAACGAGGTTTTTTGCTGCAAGATACCTGGGCTAGTGTCTTCCGAGTATCCTGCGGATTTCTCCTGGCAGCGATCGTCTCTGTGCCGCTAGGAATCCTCATGGGTACCTTCGCTAGCATCGCTGCTCTATTTGAACCGATCATCGGCATCCTGCGGTATATGCCAGCCCCTGCCTTTACCCCGCTGCTGATTATTTATCTAGGGCTTGACGAAGCGCCCAAAATCGCCCTGATTTTTCTAGGAACGCTGTTCTACAACGTTCTGATGATCATGGACGCGGTGAAATTTGTGCCCAAGGATCTTTTGGAAGCGACCTATACCTTGGGCGGTCGGCGTTGGCAAGTGCTCACCCAAGTGATTATGCCCTACGTCACGCCCAGCATTATCGACACCTTCCGAATTAATATCGCCACCTCTTGGAATATGGTGATTGTGGCGGAACTCGTTGCAGCGGAAGTGGGTTTAGGAAAACGTATTCAACTGGCTCAACGATTTTTTAGAACCGATGAAATTTTTGCCTGCTTGATTGTCCTAGGGCTGATTGGTTTTATCTTGGACTTATCGTTTCGGGCAATTCTGCGCCTGTCCTGTAAATGGGCGGTTGATTAATCTAGAGATATCTATACACCTATCGTTCCTTTACCCCAACGTTCCTATGCACCTTGAAGTCTCCAGCGTTTATAAACAATTTGACACCCGTAATGGCCCACTTGTCGCCCTCAAGGATATTAACCTGCATGTGGAAACGGGCGAATTTGTCTGTGCCGTCGGCGCTTCAGGCTCTGGAAAGTCTACCCTACTGCGTCTAGTTGCTGGATTAGATGCGCCTACGGCAGGCGAGATTACCGTAGACGGCGCTCAAGTGGTTGGGCCAGGCAGCGATCGCGGCATGGTGTTTCAAAGCTACACGCTTTATCCTTGGATGAACGTGCAGCAGAATGCCGAGTTTGGTCTGAAACTGCAGGGCATTTCCAAGACAGAGCGGCGACAGCGGGCCAGCGAATACCTAGACGTGGTTGGTCTCAGCAAATTTGCCCGTGCCCTACCCAAGGAACTATCCGGCGGCATGAAACAACGGGTAGCGATCGCTCGGGCCTTAGCGAATCAGCCTAAGATCTTACTCATGGATGAACCCTTTGGGGCACTGGATGTGCAAACTAAGGAAACTATGCAGCTCTTCTTACTCGACCTGTGGCGACGTACCGGCACCACAATTTTGATGATTACCCACGATGTTGAGGAAGCCGTTTTCCTATCTCAGCGTATTTACGTGATGACCGCCCGCCCAGGCCGCATCCAGAAAGAAGTGCTAGTGGAGCTGACGGGCGATCGCACCTACGACACCAAACGCAAACCCCAGTTTCAAGACTACAAACACGACATTATGGATATCCTGCGGGGCAAACCTGACGAAGCTCTGATTGCTTAGATGCGACCTATGATTGCTAACCTACCTGACCTGCTCACCGTTGCCAACCCCGACGCCTACTTTTTCCCAGGGCAACTCTACACCGACCCCGCGCTCTTACCCCTTGAACAAGAGCGTATCTTTCGCCGTACTTGGCTCTACGCTGGTGATGCTGCTCAGCTTGCTCCCGGTCAGGTCTGGGTGAAGGAGGTTGCGGGTCTTAGTTTATTAATCGTACGGGATAGGGATCATCAACTGCGAGCCTTCCATAACGTCTGTCCCCATCGTGCTTCTCCCCTCTGCACCCAGTCTGGCGTCCAGTCGCTCAAGCATATTATCTGTCCTTACCATGCCTGGGTCTATGGTTTAGATGGCAAGCTGATCGGCGCACCGTCCCACGATCGCTTCCCCGACACCTTCGACACACCAGACTTTCCCCTAGTTCCGGTGGCGATCGCCCTCTGGGATAACTTTATCTTCGTCTGCCTTTCTGATCCACCTTGTGAATTAACTGATTTTCTTGGTGATATTCCCACTGTCCTGCAAGGCTATCGCCAGCCGACGACTGAATTAGTGATTCAGAAACACTATATCGTCGCCTGTAATTGGAAAAACTACCACGACAATACCCTCTGTGACTACCACGTAGCGATCGCCCACCGCCAAACCCTCAATAAGGTACAGGGCCCCATTCGCCATTACGAACATTCCTTCGGGGACTACGTCAACTGTTTATATACCCCCACAACGCCCGGCTGGCGTGCCGACAATGTCGTTCTGGAACACTTAAGCGATCGCAATCGATACGGCTTCCTTACGTTTGGGATGTTCCCCAATCTGCATTTACTGGCTTTCCCCAACGGCGTCCTTGCCTGGATTCAGATCGAACCTAACGGCGTGGAATCCTGTCGCGTCAACCTAGAGGTGTTTGCCATTCCCGGCTTTAGCACTCCCACGGAGACTTTACTGAAAGACTTTGAAGATTTTATGCAAGAAGATATGGATCTCACGGAGGGCGTGCAAAAAGGCTATGCCAGCGGTGTCTATCAATCCGGCATGGCCAATCATCTGGAAGACCGCATTATTCATCAGCAAAAGCTAATCCGTCAGCACTTGCTGAACGCCTAGGGACTGGCCATGGACTATCAGTACTTTGAACTCGGCGATCTGGAACTCCAATCAGGAGATATTTTACTCAATGCTAAGCTTGCCTACGCCACCTATGGCACCTTGAGCGATAGCAAAGATAATGTGATCCTATTTCCTACCTACTACACCGGCACCCACCGCAGCAATGCCGCCATCATCGGCGCTACCTGGGCCCTGAACCCCGATCGCTACTTCATCATTGTTCCCAACTTATTTGGCAATGGTCTATCGTCCTCTCCCAGCAATACCGGACTAGGCGGTGATTTTCCTCGGATATCGCTCTACGACAATGTGCGCTGTCAACATCGGCTCCTGTGGGAACAGTTTGGCATTGAAGCGATCGCCCTTGTTCTAGGTTGGTCAATGGGAGCCATGCAGGCTTACCACTGGGCTGCTCTCTATCCCGATCAGGTCAGCACCATGCTCGCCATCTGTGGTGCTGCCAAAACCTCGCCCCACAATCAGGTTTTTCTGGCAGGCGTTCGCGCTGCCCTAACTGCGGATGGCACCTGGAATCATGGATTTTATCAACAGCCGCCAGTGCAGGGACTGAAAGCCTTTGGTCGTGTCTATGCTGGCTGGGTCTACTCCCAAACGTTTTACCGCGAGGGGCTCTACAAAGACTTGGGCTTCGATACCCTGGATGACCTGCTGCGCTGGTGGGAGGACGACCATCTGGCTTGGGATGCCAATGATTTGCTGGCGATGATGGAGGCTTGGTACTACGGCGATATCAGCGATCATCCTCGCTATAATCAGGATTTTTCCGCTGCTTTGGGGGCGATCGCGGCTCGTTCGTTGATCATGCCTTGTGCGACGGATTTGTATTTCACACCGGAGGACAATGCGCTGGAGGTGGCGCAGATGCCCAATGCGGAACTGCGGGTGATCGATTCGGTTTGGGGGCATTATGCCGGTGGCCCTGGCCGAAACCGGGAGGCAACGGCGATGATTGAAGCAGCAATCGCTGAGCTGCTCGAAGCTTAGGGTGAGTTGGCTGTTTTGGGTGAATCTTGGAAGCAATGGGGATCTACAAGTTCTTCGTCAGCTTCTGTACGTCTACTGCGTTGGGGTTGTTTGCAACACCGTCACCGATTAGCCCTCAAGACTTGTTCAGCCATGAGTCTCAACTCTGGGAAGGTTGGAGAGACGATCATCTCACTGCCTCGGAACTGCTGAATTTCATACTCTTCATCCACTAGCGCACAGATAGAAAGGGTGGGCTGTTTGGGCTTTCCGATATGTCGAGTTCCCCCCAATCCCGCGTAGTCTGCAATCCAATATTCTGGGATACCTAACGCTGCGTAGTCTTCAAGCTTACGAGCATAATCATTTTGCCAGTTGCTACTTACAACTTCTGCCACAAATTTAATCGAAGTGCCTAGAGTTAAGATTGACTGGTCATACCAAAGCGGCTCTTGGGTCAGTTCATCTTGATCAACAACTGCGATATCAGGACGAAATGCTGTCATGGCAGTGTTAGAAGGGCGCAACAGTCCCCGCTGAAGGACAAACCAAGGTAGCTCTGCTCTGTCGATCTGGACACAAATCTTCGTTGTTATGAAGGCTGCAACCTCCTCATGCAGGCCTGTTGGTTCCAAGTCGAACACCTCTCCGTCGATCAGTTCGTAGCGGTTATCGCCACCATAATGAGCGAGAAACTCGTCAAGGCTAAGGGGTTGCTGGTGAATTGCTTGATCGACTGCAATAGTCATGGATCAACCTAGCTCTATCAGTACCTCAAGTTTACCAAAGCGATTGAGTTATGTTGCACAGTTGAGAAACATGTTGTGCTCAACCATGTATTACAGAAGTTGTCTAACGACTAAGATAAGCAGCAGCAGCAGATAATCTGTGCATCGAAGCCAGGATCTCTCGTCCGCTGCTTCATCGACTTGTTAAAAGATACACAATGACTGACCCTGCCTCATTGACTGCTGGTGCGATTCTCCTGCGGAGACATTGCATGAACGCCACCCTCACTGTCTAAAGGTTCATCGAATCTAGATCGGCTACACTATACCTAAATTGCTGCTCCAAAATAAATCAATGGTGAAACAACTCTGGCGCGATGTCTGGCGAGGTTTGAATACGCCGATTTCCTGGGAGGGGACAGTTAAGGGAGGTGTGGATAGCCTGAAGACGCTCGCCGACTTGGCAAAAGCGATTCGGGAAAACAAGAGCGCCCAAGAGCTAGCACCCCTGGTCAACCATTTTTCATCGTTGCTGGATGTGTTGAGTTCACCCTTGGGGCAGGTAGCGACGGCGGCTTTGCCGTTTGTGCCGTTGGCGGCGGGGTTGCTGAAATACATTATGGAGGTAACGCCGCAGGAGCCGTCGTTGGAGGTGGGGGTGGCGATCGCCGCCCAGACTGCCTACCTGAAAAGTGTCCAGGTTTTTCTAGAGCAGCATCCAGAGCTGGTGCAGCGATTGTCTGACCAACCTGCATCGGAAGCGTTGACAAACCAGATTCAACAGATGGGCAAGAAGCTGGAGCTAGATGGCAAGGAGGTGGAGCTAACCGAGCAGGAAGCCAAGAAAACACTGATTTGTTTCCATGAGTCGCAACTGGCGCGGATTTTTAATGGGCTGCTGAGCCAGCGGTTGCAGGAGGCAGGGTTGTCGCCGGAAGAGAGCGATCGCACCACGGAACGCATTGCCCGCAGCACCCACCGCTACCTGAAGGAGATTGTGGCGGAGGTGCGCGACCAGGTGAAGCGGCTGGCGGCGGTCTATGGGGAGGGTTGGTTTCAAGACCAGGAACGCTATGCCAGTGTCGATCGCTACCTGGAGGAGGTGATTGCCTGCAAGCCCCAGGATCCGGTGTTCGACGAGTCGTTCACCTTTGCCGAGTTGTATGTGCCGCTGCAAGTGCGCCCCGTTGATAGGGAAGGTCGGGTGGATTACAGGGCTACACCCCAAAACATTGAAACCTGGGCAGAAACGCTGTTGCAGGATGCCCAAAAACAGGGACAGGTGTTGTTTATTCAGGGTGGGCCTGGACGGGGCAAGAGCGTTTTTTGTCGGATGTTTGCTGACAAGGTGCGACGCAAGTGGTCGCCCATCTGGATTCCGGTGTTGATTCGTCTGCGCGATGTGTCAGTGTTTGCCCAGAGTCTTGACCAAACGCTGAAGGATGCCATTGCCACGGATTTCACTAAAGATCCGGGCTGGCTGACCGATCGCAACACCCGCTTTCTGTTCTTTTTGGATGGCTTTGATGAACTGCTGCTGGAACGGGGCACAGGAGGTGGACTCCAGCAATTTTTAGATCAGGTGGAGAAGTTTCAAAGAGGCTGTGCTGAAACTAGCGATCGCGGCCACCGAGTAGTGCTTACTGGTAGACCCCTGGCGCTGTATGGCGTGGAACGGCTGATGCCTGTAAATCTGGAGCGGGTCGAGATTGCGCCAATGGCGGAGGAGATTCAGCAGCAGTGGTTTGTGAACTGGGAAAAGCTGGCGGGCAGCGAGAAAGCCCAGCAATTTCAGGCGTTTTTGCAAAACCAGCAGTGCCCGAAGCAGGTCAAAACCCTGGCAAGGGAACCCCTGCTGCTTTACCTGCTGGCGGCGCTGCACCGCGATGGCAAGCTCAAGGAGTCTCAACTCACCGGCGATGACCCGGTCGCCGTGCGGATTCAAATTTACGAGGCGGCGCTGGATTGGGTGTTGACCAAGCAGCGCAGTGAAAACGGGGCTGATCTCAACCCTAAAATTACCGGCCTTGACCCGGAAGACCTGCGCAGCATTTTGGCGGAGGCGGGGTTGTGTGTGGTGCAGTCGGGGGGCGAGTTTGCCGCCATTGCCCTGATTGAAGAACGGCTGAAAGAAGATGAGGGCGCAAAACAGATATTGGCCCAGGCCAAGCAAAACGCCGAGCAAAACCCCCTCAAGAATGCCCTGGCGGCGTTTTATTTGCAATCGACGGAGGGCCGCGAGAACCATATCGAGTTTTTTCACAAGAGTTTTGGTGAGTTTTTGTGTGCCGAGCGGATGGTTGAATCGCTAGTGCGCTGGACAAAAAAAGAGGATAGTCGGGGTAAACCCTATCTCGTTCGTGAAGAGATGCTGTGCCGAGAAATCTACGATCTGTTTGGTTTTGGCGCTTTGACCCAAGAAATTGTGGAATACCTGATCGGCTTGCTGAAAAAAGCCAAGCTAGATTGGGTGGAACTGTTCAAACGGCTGGAGGGTTTTTATCTGGACTGGTGCGATGGCAAGTTTATTGATGCGACGGAAGAAACCCTGCCCCAGCGCAAAGCCCGCCAACTGAAAAAGTATCAGCCGACTATCGGACAGCGCCAAGTCGATATCGCTACGGGGTTGAATGTGCTGATTTTGCTGCTGGAAATTCATCGGTATGCTCAGTCGGTGGAGGCGCTAAAAGCGGCTATCCATTGCTATCCCTGCGGTCAACCGGATACGGACGGTCATGACTCTGAGCGTTGGCTCCGCATGATCCATTACAGCGATTGTTTGCAACTGGGCACCTTTAACCAAAGCGTGGGCAAATTTCTCCGCAGCGCCAACCTCATCAGTGCCAACCTCCGCAGCGCCAACCTCACCAGCGCCAACCTCAGCAACGCCAACCTCTTCAACGCCAACCTCACCAGCGCCAACCTCTTCCACGCCGACCTCACCAGCGCCAACCTCAGCAGCACCGACCTCAGCAGCACCGACCTCTTCAGCGCCAACCTCAGCAGCGCCGACCTCACC
>NZ_JACSWB010000169.1 GCF_016888135.1 Leptolyngbya sp. CCY15150 | reverse complement strand
GAACGGAGAGAGAGGGATTCGAACCCTCGGTACGACCTAAACCGTACAACAGATTAGCAATCTGACTATAGCACCGCTGGAGTGCTTTCGTGGAGAGGGTTTCAGCGGTGATACGCTGTTACGCCCCCCCAATTTCCCCCCACACTCCTAGCCGTGTCGGCCAAGTGTGGCTTCACCCAACTTGGCCATCAAAAAAACTTTGACTTCGGTCTGGGTGGCATTCATGGTATCCAAGCGGCGGTGGAGGCGATCAAGCTCCTCCTCAAGATCCTTTGATTGAGAGGCGATCGCACTGCTCAGCCCTTCGAAGCTCCGGCGCAGATGCTCAAAATCGCGCTCGGCCGCGTAACGCTTGCGCACCATGCCCCGATACCAGGCAAATCCACCCAGGAGAGTGGAGATCAAGCCCAAAACAACAGAAGCGTAACTGAATAACGGCAACATGTTTGCCCCCTAGCGAGTGGAGTGAGTGGATGAAAACAGAGGGTAGAGCTTGGGTTATGAGGACTCACCGATGGCGGTGACATGAACGATAGCAGTATCACCGGCAACAAAGGTTCTGGATCCGTTGCGAATGGCACCCAGCCTGATATCAACGCTTGATGTGTTACTAAGAGCCGTATCAAAGGTGCCCACGTCAAAAATGGTGACGGAGCTGGTCACTCGTTCCAGCGTGGCCGTGATGGTGGGCCTAATTGCAAATGGAGCGGAAAACGGCTTTGCTCCTCTCAACACAATGGATGAATTAAAGGTGAGAGTCACAAAAAACGACTCAATGACAATCGCCCCCAGGTCAATGCGGTAATGTCCCTGTGCTGAATCAATGATGCGTTCGTCATTTTTGGGCAAGGCAACGTCACCCATTTTCATGCGCAGACCCTCACTGTCCATGCACCCGTTATCGGGCCGTATTGGGTCAGTTCGATCTCTAGCGAGTTGATATCAAGGAATGTGATCTCATCGGGAAGGATGGCGCGATCGCTGTTGTCGGCAATGCTCCAACAGACGACCTTTTTTCCTAGCCCATGGGTGATGACGATTTTTCCAGAGACTAGGTCTGAGTTTTGGAAGGTTTGCTCATAGGAGCTAGAGCCGATGTTGAAGTATTTGAAAGCTCCATCGTTGCCCAGCCCCAGGAGGCGATCGCCTGGTGGCAATGTCAGCGGCAATATTAGTTCGAACGATGCCGCCAGTGTTTCGGCTGCCCGTATGCCAATCTCGTTTGCACCCCGAATTATCCTTAAGGCTGTTGCTCTCATTTTTTAGGTTAAACCTCCAGGCTCGCCAGCCATGTGCCCACAATCTCAGCCCCATCCAGGTCAATTTCTACCGTGTTCAAGCCAGTAGCTCTCACTCCATAGGGGAAAATGCTCTCTAGGTCAGCGTTCCAGACCGTCACGCTAGTGGGATAGGCGTTTAGGTTGTGCCGCAACACTAGGACGCCATCCTCCAAGTCTGCGGCGGTGAATTGGCGAGAGTAGCTAGCGCCATCCCCCACCGAGGACGGCGCTGGCTGATTGGCACCGTATAGCTCAATGGTCAGATCTTGGATCCAGTAGGGCACCTCGATCGCAATTCTGTAGTCCGTGAGCCATTGCGGCACTGCTAGCACCTGCCAGCGTCCAAGCAGCACCGAGAACTGATGCCCTTGAACGTTTTGAATCTGTTCCCCCAGCTCCAGGGGCACAGACAAAATCAGGCTGCATCCAACCCGCCACGTTGGCTTAGCCGTGACGGATTGAGCACGGGCCACAACTTGAGAAAAGTTGAGTGAGTCTGGCAACGCCAGGGGCGGAATCGGATGATAGGAGCGACTGTCTACCGGCTCCGCCACTAATTCAGCACTGTGAATAAAAGTCCAAGCGCTCACAGTAGCCTAATCCCCTCCGCCCAAAGGTCTGCCAACAGGTTTGGATCGTGTCCTAGGTCAGCCAGTCCGTCAGCGTAATCAGCCGGGCTGATCTCCCCCGCAACAAACCGGTGGGTTAATCGCGAATGTGCAAACATTCTGGCGAAATCTTCCGCTTGACTCAATCCGCCTACCGGCGCTGGAATTGCAAAGAACAAATCCAGCGCGCCGTTATCGTCATCAGGATAGGGCGGAGATTGATGCTCGTTCGAACTCAATATACGCTCGTCCATTTTGCGCTCCAATCAATGCCCGGCGGGATCCACCCTCCCCAAACAGCAGCTCAAATTGTCCCATCAGATCTTCTGGGCCAAATGCTCCAGTGGTTTCAGAAAAGGGGATGGAGAAGTGAGATCGTCCGGCTGCATCGTAATAACGAACCCATGAGCTGTTCCATGCCGTCCGAACCACAGTAGGAGCCGCGTTTCCGCTGTACCAATGAATTTTGGATGGTTTGACACCAGATCCACGAAGGGGGAGCGCGCTTGTGTCAACGGGTAGAGTTGCCAGCAAGCCAGCATCAGCTAGCGGGAGACGAGTGATGGTGTCTTGATAAACCGAGGTTCTGAAGATTCGGTGCTCAGTCCCGTCTTTAATCAAGAGCGAGCGATAATAGGCGGTTGTCGCAGCTCCCCGAGATTGAACAGCCTGTCCGTCTGGGGGCGGTTGACGGTTTCGGAAATAGTTTGCTCGCGCTTCTGCCTGATCGGCTTGGCGCTGATAATACCAAGCTGGACGCATTCTGGCCATTGAGGGATTTCTCCGCGATTCAATAGGTTGATTCATTTAATCTAGGCGATCGCCAAATCGCCCGCCTACGTGGGAAAACGGAGTGACTGGCCCAAACGGAAAAAAATAAAACCCTATGGGGCCCGGTTCCCAACAAAGATGATTTTTTACGATTTGTGAAGATTGTCTTAGAGGGGTGTAAATCCTCGGGGCTCAAACCAGAGCGGAATTCTTAGAGTTTGTTCGTCGAAGGTTCGATTGTCTAGCGTCGTTCGTCCTTGCGCGTCTAACGATTGATATCTGGCCATCAGCGTGGCGTACACGGGAAACATAGGCGTGGAGCGCTTTCGCAATCTCTCGGCCACAAATTCTTCCTCCGAGACCGTAAGCCGGAGGATAGTTGAATCGCTGAGTGTGTGCATTCTAAGGAGCTGCTGCCGTGCTTCCTCAGCCGTGGCACCGTAGACGGCCATCTGCCGCTGATTGTCCAGCGTTGCCCTTGCGCAAAATTTCCCCCAAGAGTAGGGAGGGCAGGCCGTAATAATGTCTTGCCAGCTCAGACCTAAACGCACATCCGGGATTGAATAGGTAGCGGTCTTAGCTTGTGTGCCATCAGCATTACGCCAGGGCGGCGCTTGGACGGCCTTAAATTCGACAGACAGTTTCCGAAGCTGAGGGCGGGCTCTGGTGTGCTCCTCATAGCTTGTCCCAACAATCTGCCCTACATCTCGATTCCACACCTGTCTATGGGTGTTGATGGTGGTTTGAATCTGAGTCTGTAGCTGAGTCTGGGGAACAGCTTCGAACGTCAGGATCTCTGTAGGTGCGTTGATGTCTGGCGTGAGTTCGATGGTTCTCTCTGGCCCTTCGATCGCGTTGTTTGCTGCTCGGGACTGCTGGAATGCATCGTCTAGCTCATGGGCAATGATGAAGCCAGCCTCTAGGAAGCTGTCCCAGGCTTCGTCTAGCAAGTTTTCAACAAAAGCTTGCACAACAGTGTTATCGATTGACTCGATTGCCTCATCCACTTGGGAGTTAAAGGATAAGTCGGGCCCATTGCCTGACCCCCATTCGTCCTGTATCCATCGGGCTGTTTCTTCTCCAAAGACAGATGTAAGCAGGCTTGAGTCTGCCGACTTGATCAGGCGGCGGATCTGCATGTAGCCAGAGATAAGGGTGTTGTTTGCCAGGGCTCCGACTGTTTGGGTGAGAGCGTTGGTCATGTTGGGCAAAATCTCGCTTACTGCCTCTTCTGCCACTCGTCCAGAGACAGACTTAGCCAGCAACGAACCGCCCACCACTGGGCATAGAAACGCCACGCCATAACCGACTCCAATCCCCGCTAACCAGCCTAGTCCTTGCCCTACAACTCCTCCCCACAGGCTGGCAATCTGGACGTTTTGCGCTTCGATCAAGGATCCTAGCTGGGTGTCGCTTGCATTCCAGTTGAAGGACTTCAATTGTTCAATGCGATCAACTAGCCAGCCCCATAAACGAGTTAGGGAGAATCCTATCCCGCCCAGAATTCGCCCGATGAATCCCACCAGGGCGGAGCCAGCATTCCAGATGCGATCGAGCAGCCCTCCTCCCCCGTCATCCTCTCCACCCGATAAGCGGGCTAAGAGGTTGATTCTTCGTGGTTGGGTGATTGCTCCAGCGTTGCCCTGGACGATCGCCCCTCCGGTGACTCCGTTTGATGCGTTGAATCGTACAACTCTAGACAAGAGCTGATTAGGTGCTAGGGATATGGGCATTATTCAGGATCTCCAGGTTCTGGGGTGTCAATGCTTCTATCTCGGATGAACGGCTGAGGGGTCTGCTCATCGGCATTAAATCGGGACGTGGAAGTATTAATGCGCTGGATGAACTCATCCCACCCCTCATCATTGCCGGCGGCATCGCGGGTAAGCATTGCCTCGATTTGCTCTTGAACTTGCCCGGTTTGACCACTAGGCCGCATAAACGCAGCCTTGATGATGCCGGCTGAAAACAGAAGCCGCTGAAGGAAACCCACTAGCGTCTCTGGGTCATCGTTTTTGTATCCGATGACGTAGGCCTCACTCTCAGAGAGGAATTCAGCCAGGCTGTCTAAATGTTTCGGGTCAAAGTTATAGGTGATCTTCCGTTTAACAGAGTTTCCTTTAAAGCCCATAAAGTCAGCTTGGGCCCTAACAAAGTCTTGGGTGATGAGACTTGAGTTTTTGGTGGCGATGACTTCGGCGGCCAGGCGGCTAAGGAAGTTAATCGACAAATCAGATGACGTGGCGCTCATCTGCGCGATCGCATACAGCTCTGCTATGGCCTCCGATAGGTTAGGCAGTTCGATGGTCTGCACCTGGTTACCCTCCTGTAGAGGGTCGGAATCCTCAATCTCGATCTTGATGGGGAACTCTCCCACCACAGCGTCAAACTGTTTAAGGAACCAGGCTTGAAAGCTGGCTAGATCGTGATGCTTGATGAGGTCTGCGCCATCGGTGTAGGAAAGCAGGCTTTCAGGTGATTCGATCGGGAACTGAGACGCACCCAGGCGGTGATGGTTAACCGCCATCAGAGCCTCCAGCAGCTCTGGCAACGTGTAGACCGTGTCATCCCTAGAGTGATCATTCCCCGCATCTCCGTTGCCGTCCGAGGCATAGAGGTAATCCCTCCGAAGGGTTAGGAGCTGCTCAGGGTTGATGGTTCGTTGTGGCCTATCATTTTCGTCGAACTCCCACTCGTATCCGCCCAGCAAGTTGAAGATCTTACGAGCTAATCCCATGTCTTCTGCTCCTGGCAACCTTAATCTGAGGTATCTCACATCATCCTCAACGACCATCTCGAATATGGGGAAGGCGTCCTCCCCTTCTTCAATGAACTGGAGTTGAGGGATAAACAGCTCATCATCCGGCAACAGCAACACGTAGTTGCCAGGGGGCGTTTCTTCTGTTCTTGCCACGATCGGCTCTACAGCTTCAGGGTCGATCGCTGCCGATAGGCTCCTCATGGGTGCGGGTAACTTAATCTGGATATCAGCCGAACCCTCCGCTGTGGTTGCCTCTAAGCTGGGCACCTCCTCAGATTCTGGGGGATAGAGGGTGATCGACCCGGTGATGGTGAAGTCTTCCATGGATCCATCCTCACCAGGTAAACCGCGATCGCCCGGCTCACCCTTCTCCCCAGGCGGCCCCATTGGGCCCATGGGCCCAGGCGGCCCCATAGCTCCATCAACTCCGTTTTGTCCGTCTTGTCCGTCAATGCCGTCTTCGCCCGGTGGGCCGGGTGTGCCTTGAATGATGATTATGGTCAAAGTGTCTTCATCCTCCAAACATTCTGGTGTGGTGCAGGTTTCGGGATCTGGGATTGGATCCGGTAATGGGGGTGGGTCTGGCGGTGGTGGCGGTGGTGGGGGCATCGCACAGCACGTATCAGGCAAGATATAGTCTGGATCTCCTATTGCGTTGCCCTCTGAGTCGAAGCCGAGAACAACTGTCCCCAACGGCACAATTGAGGTGATTTGAAACCCTGGGCCTGGCCAGGGGGGGTAAAACTCAAAGGCAAAGAAATTGCCAGATTCGCGGCTTGGATAGCTAGCGGTGATTGGCCGCGGAGCAACCTGAGCATCAGGACTAAATGAATCAGGCTCAAAGAGCCAAAATCGCTCACTGAACGGGTTGGAGGAATACTGATCAGTCGGGCCCACGGGGGCACTGATCGGCCCGCGAACAACATACCGTGATTCACCTTCACGATCCTCAAGATAGCGCCATCCTGTCTCCTCGGAGGCATCCCTCACGTAGCGCTTGACTTTCCACCTAGTGCCTATCTGGTACCACTGGGGGCATTGCCCGGTAGCTCCATTAGAAAGCGCTAAGGCTTCGTAGTACTGACATTGTTGCTCTCGATCGCGCTCTGGGGGGGCACACTCACATAGTCCGTTCCAGGCCATGGCCATCCATGAGTTTGCCGCGTTCCCAACCACGGACGGGTATTCTGCCCCCAACCCCTGTGGTGGAGCATCACGGCACATGTTACCCACGGTGTTTGTGTAGAGGATGTCATAGTCACCAGGAGTCGGCTCCGGATCCAAGAGGTTTTCCCAATCTCCTGGATTGAACCCAAGCGGTAGGGTTCGATCGCCGCCCATCAGCCAATTCACAATACGATCAACCCTAGGGCCAAGACTGTACACATCCCTAGCCCTCACGGTGATGATCCGACTAGGATCAATACCATCTCGGATCCGAGTTCTGTCACATCCAGGATTCCATGTCATGCGCAATAAGAAATGGGTGAAATGGGCGGTTATATCAGCTCTTTCCGCTGCTGTGGTGATTGGCGTGGCGATCGCAGGCTATGCACTGCGGTACAGACCACTCAGCGATCCGTTTTGGACGGGAGCGGCACTGGACAATTATCGATTGCAGTACATCTGCATTAGCACCAGAGAGGGACGCTTCAATCCTATCGACCTTGACGCCGTTGTGCTACATTCTTACGCTTGCGAGGGGAGGGCGGTAGACGAACGGATCAAGGTTTTTCCTGGTTGCCAGGTTGATGAAGATTACCTGCAGACATGCGATCGCCCTTGGTGGGATTTTATCGAGAGGCGATCAGCAGAAGACTTGGTTCCAGGGACTTGGCTTAAAAAGTCGTGAGGGCATTTGCGAGCGCAGCAATTAACCAAGGCTGAAAGCCGCATTACTCCGTTAAAGCTTGTCGCAATAAAGAGGGGTAGACTTGCAATAAGCCTACCCCTTTTCTCGGAGCTAGTCCAAATTTAGTCCAACCACCTTTTGACTAGGTTATAAAGGGCGGCCACGGCCCCCACCCAGACCCAGGAATATCTCAACATGACCGTCGTCAAGAACTCAGCGGCGGCTCTCCTAGGATAAATCTGCTGAGCTGGAGCATGAGCCATGAGAATGAGAGCCAGGGGTAACGCTGCCATTAGCCCTACCCCAAAGTGAATGGGCTGTCGATGCCAGGGCGCAGCACGAAGCCACCGCGGTGGATCGCTCCATAGCAGTTTAAGAAACAGTGCCCAGATGCCCCACTGAGCCAGGTATATGGCCGCAGCAGCCAGCCCCGCAAACCCGGCATACACCAGAAACAGCGGCTCTCTTGTGAGCACGGTGCCAATGATGGCACACCAAAATACGCTGACGAAGGGGAGCAGGCCCAGATAGAAGGGCACCGACAATTTAAAGGTCTTGATCCAGGGAACGAAAGACGACCGTGATGTCATGTTGGCTGTAGGTAGATTTGATGAAGTTATGTAAATTGCGATCATGCGATCATGGGGGGTGAGACCCCTGATCGCATCTAGTGATCGCAATTTACATTCGTTTACAGAGTCTTGAAACGGGCTTACAGCAAGAGTTTCAGAAGAGGGTGTGACAGTTGATGTGACGAATGCGATCATGCGATCACTGTTTTTCTCGCATTTTTATAGTTTTTGAGTGATCGCATGATCGCAACTTCTCGAAACCCATACACAGCAAGGCTTTAAGATGCGATCACTAGATGCGATCATCACTTTCGGGACGTGATCGCATGATCGCAACTTTCGATCTGAGCGGCTCTAACCCAGTATTCCCTAGGGATGGAAGGTGATCGCATCTAGAATGAGATCACACGAAAACTGTCCCGAAAGTGAGATCAGAAGCCATGCACCCTCAAGAATTCACCGAAAAATGGGGAATTGATCGCCCGGAGTTCCGCAAGATGTTTTTAGACCGGAGCAGCTCGACAATATCAAGATGGTTCTCTGAGGACTGTCCCCAGGAAATTCAAGAAGACCTGGATTCAATGGATGCCATCTTCGGGGCACTACATTCTATTGCCACCGGCACACCCGATCTATTTACCGCCTACCTTGACCTTGTCCACAGTCGCAAACTGCCCGAAATCGGGAAGCGTAACTAACTAAAGATCAAGAAAATCGTTTAATAGACTTCCGTTTTCGGGAAGCATGGGCTATAGTGAATTCATCGCGAATTCGTAGGACGCCACCTACGAACTTCCCGCGAAACAACACTGAAACCCTAATGAATACGGAGTGAAACACCTATGAAACAGGTGCAGAGATCTCATACTTTCCGTTCGATCGGTGCAGCGATCAATCGTGATAAGCGAACCATTCAAAATTGGTACGCCAAGGCCCTAGTAGATGAAAAATGCGCAGAGATTGGGGCCATCGATGAGCGCTCCGGCGCTCGGATGTTCAGCGATGATGAGCGCGACATCCTCCTTAAGTACTATGTGGAGCTGCCCACATCCAGCCGGCGGCACACCAAGCCCACCCGCCCTGAGCTTGAAATCTGCGACGGTACCGAGATCGTGACGTTGGACACCCCAGAGATGGGGGGAGCGATCGACCTTAGCCAGTTTGCCGGCGGCGGCATCATCCAGCGCATCGATGACCCCGACCGCGTCGTCGAGGGCGTCTCCAGTTTCCTCGACCAGGTGCTGACCCACCTCGATCGCGACCTGGAGGAGAAGCGCAGCAAGTTAGACAAGACCGCCCAGGCTCGCGAGCAGGTTTCCGACAAGGTGCGAGAGTTTGCCTTCCGATCTGAGCTATACCGGCGGGATGCACAGGCGATCGCACGGGAACAGAACACCGCAGCATCAGACCTATCCACCATGCTCGAACAACTAGCACAACTGGGAAAGCCCGAAAACGCTGCATAACAGTAGCTCTGGCATTGCTTCTAATCCTGTTGGCTTAACCCTCAATTCATCAACCCTAGATATTCCCCTTACTGGAGACAACACCCATGGCCAATTTTGGTTATCCGTTCGACATCGAGTTAACGAACGTTGAAGCATCTGCAGTGACTGGCTCACGCACCCTCCATTACAGAATCATCCCAGATCGTCACTGTTCCCTATGGCAGGGAGAGAACTACCAATACCCTCTAGAATTCATGGCTCACGTAAGCCAGTTAGACTCAACGGAAAACCTCGATCTAATTCCCAAAGGTGCTGACCTCAACCAACTGATGGGCAATCACTTCATCGGTCGATTGCAGAATATTCAAGCACTCCACCAACAGATTGCCAATCACCGCCAAGAGGTTATTCGCCTCAGTTCATTACTGGCTCAACGGGTGCGTAGCCTAGCCCTTGATTCAGAGATGCCAGTGGAGCAGTCCGTCATCCTAGGCGGTACAGCTTTTGAACTGGAGCACCAGGACTACTGGAGCGACTACACAGATACCAAGTACTGGGCAGAAGATGCCCTCGCAATCACAAAGGTGGTGAATTTAACCGATGCCGAAGAACACGCGATCTATCCCCAGTCATCTGAAACCCCTGTATCAACAGGCGTACCGAAGGATGAGAAAACTTACACTATTGAACTCTGATTGCAGACAAGACATGGCGCTACTAGCGGCGCGGTGGAAGGCTGGGGAATCACTAACACCAGCCCAGCGCCACAAAATACAGCAGCTCATCCATCTATGGGTCTTCATCAAAAACCAGCGGCCGCCCCGACCAAGAAGCTAACCGCTGGCTACTCCAGAACAATCAATTCACAGAGCACAATCATTATGCCTCAGAATTTTTTCACCAACCTAGCGATCGTCGTTGTTTCCCTCTGGGTTATCGGAGGAGTCGTGAATTCCCGGCTGATTATGGATCCGGGTTCTCCCCAGAGTGAGGAGGTGAGGGCGTGATACTGCAAAAAATCCAGGCTGTAGAGTCCCGAATCAAGGGACAGCCACTCTGGATCCGGATCGCCGTCGAGGGCGGCATCTATCTGGCAATGCTGCCAGTCCTTTGGAGCACCAGCGGCATCGCCCTGGATACTTTCTTCCCCCACGTCCCACCCGTCCGAACCATGCTCAGTCAGTTAGAGGAGTCACGCCATGCCGGGTAAACGCGACGTTCAGACCTTCTCAATCAATAAGCCACGGGGCACCCATCCCCAAGCATCCAAGCGAGATTGGATCGCGGTTGAGTTCATGAAGCAGATGCTGAATGACAAGGATGTCACCCTGGAGGATTGCGCCCAGGCTGCCGTGATGGGTGCTGACCTTCTCCTCCAGGCGCTAGAAAACACAGCCAATCCACAGCAACCAGCGGAGGAATTAAGCGATGAGTGAAACGGTGATCGCTGGAGCGGCTGCAGTCCTGCTGATGTTCCAGGCATACAGCCACAGCGGCGAGACTGACCGCATGAATGCTCAGATTAGGCGACTCGAAAACCAGCTTGCTCAAACGGAGATGCAGCTTGAGTCCTACCGCTCCGGCGTGATTGAAGGACAGCTCAAATAGACGAACAGGGGGCAGGAATACTGCCCCCCTCACTGATTCAAAGGTGATTGTATGGGATTCCTTTCTAAATTTTTGGGCAAAGACCTGGACGCGGGCAATCATTCCATTAAGGAAGATGCCGCGCTATCGCCCACTCACGATGAAGTTTTCCGCCCAGGGCGGCCAGGTGAGTTCCACTCGATCCGCTCCATCCCCCTACTCGATCGCCCTCGCTATTTCACGGAAGGGGAGGCCGCAGCCCTGCAGGCGATCGCCAAACAGAAGGCGGCCGGGGTCAAACATACGGAGAAGGCCCTAGCGGCCATGGAATCGATCGAGGGCAGTGATACCAAGGTTCACGAGATGTACTACGGCTATCGCGGCAAGGTGGCCGAAACAGAGCTGCAAAAACTCAAGGCGAATACCGACTATGCAGCCAAGCTGCACGGTCTGCGCCCTGGCTATGCCGGCCTACAGTCTCGCATCCGCAAGGCCGACATGGGAGCCACCAGCAAGATCTCCAAGCTGAGGGCATCTCTCTATAAAGGCTTGGAGGTGGATGATGATTAGATCTCTGGGCTTTCTATCCCTGTTTCTGCTGGGGGCCCAACTCGCCACGCTAGGTGGATGGCTGGCCGTCGTGTTGCCGTCTACCCGTGATTCGCTCCTGGCGTTGGCCGCCGTTGGCATCGTGATCTATGCCTTGGCGTGGCTACTTGATGATGCATTGATATCTGCACTGAGGGTGAAACCAGCCGGTTATTATGCTGTGCTACTGGCCATCCTTGGTGCATCCCTGTGTGGATTGGGGGTGGCACTATGGATGGTGCTCTAACACAGTATGTCTGTTGCGCTAGCTTATCTGTAGTGTTGTGGCTGGGTGCTCGTGCCCAGCCTACAGAATGGATGCGCGGCGCGGCGCTTGTTGCAGCACCCATACTGAGTGGTGCTGCAGCCCGTAAATCGTCAGTGGCCCTAAATGCGCACCGATTTCAAAAAATAAATAAGGACTGCGATGAGCTATTAGGTAAGGAAAGGATTATAATAGAGACCGAAGCGGCGATTGATGTCCTAGAGGCTCATTACAGGCCTTGGGCACTGCCCCCCCAGCAAGCCCAAGCGATCGCCAATCACGGCTCATTGCAGGGAGCGTCCCCTCTCCCTGCTAGTGAGATTTTCCCGGTTGAAGACCTGGCGTTGACGATTGCCGAAAGCGACTCAGACGAACAAAATTTCTTATTTGTTGGTAAGAGTCAGAGCGGCAAAACATCCATCCTAGTGAATGCAATGTCCCAAAAGACCCTCAAAAATCAGGGCTTAGTTGATTGGTTTGTCTTCAATGGCAAACCAGAGCAGGACAATCGCTGGGGTGGATTGGTCGATAGTCCTAACGATTATTGGGCAGTCAATAGCAAGGGACGGGCGATCGAGATGCTGGGACAGTTCAAGGTTTGTGTCTCGGTGCTGCAGCAATGGCAGGATAGCAGCGCACAACACTACCCCATGGTGATCTGCATGGATGAGGTGAACAATCAGCGTATCCTGTTACCGACTCCACAGCGGCGGGAGCTTGGCGAGCGGCTTAGCCTGTTTGCTACCCAGTGCATGAGTGAGCGATCGGGGTTATGGCTGAGCACCCATAGCCACAATGTTGACGACATCGGTCTAAACAAGAGGCTCCAGCAATCCTTCCAGGTTGTCTGCGTGGGCCGCAATGGCAAGTATGAATCCATCGCGGCTGTACTAGACGATGAGTACATCATTCGCGATCGCGATTTGCGCCAAGCTCTTAAGGCCCAGCTCCAGGCGTACACCCACACCGGAGAGAAGGGGGCGATCGCCTTCACCAACTTAGGCGGAAGCTCTCGCCTGGTGAAGTTGCCCCACTACTCGAAGGACGTATCTCTCCGACAAACTGCCCTGAATTCCCCGGCATGGGCAAGTGGTGATGAGGTCTCCCAGTTGCGCGATCAACTAGAGCGATCGTGGCAACGTTCAGACAAAAATTCCGGGGAAAATCCCAATGGAATCACCCCGGAGCTTCACGGCATTATTCAATTTTGCCGTGAGAATGGCGGCGCTGTTTCTAGCCGCGATTGTCAGCGGAGATTCAAGCTATCAGCCGACACGGTCAAGGAACTTTTTGAGGTACTTGAACATGGCGGATGGGGGCGCACTGTCACTGACCCCAGCACCCCTAATCGGGTAGTTTTCCGTGTCACCGGTGACAGGTGACAGCGAGGCTCAAATCCTGTCACCATGCCGGTGACACCCGGTGACAGGGGGTGTCACTCGACTGGTGACAGGTGACAGCGAGGTGACAGGGGTGGTGACACCCTCAACTACTGTTTTTGCTCCTCCGGTTTTGCCACTTCAGCTATTAGCAATTGAGCCAAACGTACCTTCTCAGACTTAGGGAGATGTTCGATGAATCCCAACAGATCCTCAGCAACGGTGATCTCATTTGGAGCAATCCAATCATCGCCCCGCAAATACTCTAGAAACTCCTCTAAAGTCTTGCCATCCAACTGGGCGATCTTCTCTAGGTTTTTCAGATTGGGGAAGGACTCCTCCTCCTCCCACGACCTGGCGGCGGGAAAGCTGACCCCCAAATCTTTAGCAAAGCGGCGGATGGAGCGATCGCCTCGGAGCCGCGCCACCGTCTCCGACAGGCGTGAGCGATAGGTGTCCATAGACAAAAACAGTAGGTACTCGGTCAAAAGGTTGGGGGTAGACATCATACTCTCACAAAATAATGAACGTAGTGAATCTATCACTACTGATAGGTGCTACTATCAGCATAAGAATTGGAGAAAACGATGCGACGGAAATTGAACAAGCCTAAGAAGCAGTTTTCCCTGCGTCCTGAAACGGTGCTGGTGATTGAATGCTTGGCCATTGAAAAGAGCTGCACACAGGGAGGCATCGTAGACGAAGCGATCGCCCTCTATTTCCGGATGCACCAGGGGGAGAACCACTCTCCTTTTAGTCATCTAGCCAGCTAGACGGGGCGATCGCCCCACCGACCGAACTATTCACCCCATCCACAGACTTGAAGGAGCTTGATTGATGTTTGGAGAAGACTGGAGAGAAGCTGGAGCCCTTTATCTCATCGAATGCCTGAATGAGCTGGTCAATGGAGATAGATTTAATGAGCCGGCCGAATTACTGGAATCCCTCATCAACATGGCACCAGTGCTAGGCGTGATGGTCAAAGCTGAGGTGACATACGGCATTGGAACGATACAGGAAGCTCCTCAACCAGGTGCCTACAAAGATTTCTAAAAAAACGGCATCCTCACGCTTCAGAGGATGCCGCTACTGTTTTTGAGTGATAGTTTTATGAATTCTCTACCAGAAGACCCCGATCAGTTTTTGGAAGAATGCGCCCATGAACGAGAGCTATTGCAGGCTCTAAAGACCCCTAAGTCTTTGTTAGAAAAGCGCATGGAGCGAGAGATCCAGGTCGATATTTTACGGGCTCTCGCCAAGTCAGAAAATCCTGCTATTGCATTAGCGCAAGTTGCCCGATCCAGTAACTTGCCCCTAGACGTCATCATGGGGGCGGCTCAGCCCCTTGCGCAAACCCACCTAGGCTATGACCTAGAGGCGATGGAATTCCAGTCTTGCGTTAGAGAGATCGCCCATATTGAGGAAGCCATTCAGGATCCAGGGTTTAGAGACTGGAAAATTCAAGCCCTGGCCAAGCGGTATAAGAGATCTCCTAGAGATCTAATGCAGTGCTATAACAGGGCACTCGTCAATCAAAATCCAGTTTCGCCCATGAGTATGGCGGAATTTAGGGCTAACTCTGCCACCGAGGTGGAGTGGTTGATTCCCGGTTGGTTACCCCGTGGCACCTGCGCTCTCTTGCACGGTGATGGCGGGACAGGGAAGACGCTAATGGCGTATGGGATTATGAGGGCGATCGCCTACGGTGAGCCGTGGAATGGTTACGAGGTGCAGCAAGGAAGCGCTTTGCTTATCCAGTGTGATGAACCTCAGATCGTGCTTAGAAACAGAATGGATCTGTTTCAAATTGGGAATGATGCCCCGGTCGGCATCCTCCCCGATTGGCAGGTTGAGGCCATCCCACGGCTAGCCGTTTTCCTTGAACGAGAAAGACCATCCTTTGTTGTCATCGACTCCCTGAGCGCGATTAACTCCAGTACGCTCTTTAGCGAGAACGATACCGAGTACGCTCGACCGATTCTCCAACTGACGAAGCTTTGCTCTCAGTTCAACACCACAATCCTCTTAATCCACCACAGCAACGCATCTGGACAAGCCAGAGGTACCAGGGCGATCCACAACAGCGCATCTGAGGTCTGGGGACTCAAGTTTGGCGAAACCCCGCAAGAAAGGATTCTTACCGTAAACAAGACGCGACTGGGGAGGGCACCTGGCTCTTACAAGTTTGAGTTTGACGAAGACGACTTCTCATTCAACTACATCGGAGACGCGGCGGATCACGAGGGTGCAAGCGTCACCCAGGAAGAAAAGATCAGACTCTGGCTCTATCAGGAGGACAACCGAGGTATTCCCTTCACACCTCGCGAGGTGGCGGAGTTTTGCGGGATTGCATCGGCAGCAACAAGGCGGGCCCTGGGTGAACTTGCGAGTAAAGGTATTGTGATCAGAAAGCCATCACAAACCGATAGGCGAGGGAATAGCTACAGCTCTCCACCGGCACCCAAGCAGGGAGCGATCGACCTGGAGCCACAGAGAACAGATACGGAGCCACCACCCCAATTGCTCAGCGACAAGCTAGCTCCAGGGATGTGGTGCCAGGATTCTAATGGCCAGATGGGGGTGATTGATTCGATAGTGGGCGATCGCGTGGTGGCCACCTTCCCCGACGGCAAAACGCGGGACTTCCCCACCGACTTGTTGACCTATCCCCAATTAGCGCAAGAGCAGGGGAGGTGACACCATGCCCATGGACAGATCCCTTTACCCCAGCGACTGGGAGGCGATCGCCACGGCGATCAAAGATTCAGTGGACTGGAAATGTGAAGAATGCGGCCGCCCCTGCCGGCGGCCCGGGGAAACTCTGGAAAGTTTGGATGATCGCCTAACGCAGATAGGCCCGTGGAAAGGAGCCTGGCTAGACGATCTGTATGAGGAATATTGGGATAACGAATCTGGAGAGCACGGGGTGATTCCTAAATTGGGGAGATTTACCCTAACCGTTGCTCATCTAAACCATCAACCCAGCGACTGCAGACGGGACAATCTGCGAGCGCTATGTGCTCCATGCCATTGCCGGTATGACCTAAAAGCAATGGCAACGAAGCGGCGGCTTAAGCGTGAGAGAGACGGACAGCTCACCCTAGATTCACTTGTTCCCCCTATGCCGGCTGGCAAAGGCGGCGACATCTCACGGGTGCAATTGCCCATTGGAGGAATGCTCTCACCGGAGCCATAACCAGATAGCAGGCGATCGCTCTTAGACAGGGGGCGATCGCTCAAATCTCGCACCCTCAGATAGTTAGGGATGAGTACTGAAGGCGATCGCCCTTGCTGCTCATTCTTAAGGCATCCAGTCAACACTAAGAATGCAACCTTGCTGTCAGTAGAGACCAACAAATCTATCAAGTTCTGCAACCATGGCAAAGCCCCCATCTATCCGTGAGCTCCTTCTCAAAATCCAGATCTTGGAATTGAACCAGCAATGGCTTAATCGAGTTTTGATAGCCTACGGGTTGCCTATTGGTACATGGCTGTCACCATTCAAGGCCGCCAGTGTCCTAGGGGTATCCCTGGATCGCATTAAGTTGGAAGTGGAAAGGGCAGAGCGCTTGAGAGCGCTTGGGAAAAAGGGTGATATTGTTTACGGCCAGCATTACCGCAATGGACAAGATCCTGAAGCTCAACAAGCGAGCTGGCAAATTAATGTAGTTGAATTTTCGAAGATTTTGGACATCCCCCCAGATCAACGGAAGGTAACTTGATGAGTCAATGGGTGTCTTTACAGCAAATTGATGGCCGTTTTATAGGCGTTACACTCATCCCAGACGCACCGATCGGCCGATCAATGCCTTTTGTCTTGTTTGGGAGCTCTCTATTTGCGTACTGGGAGCCCGGCACCTATCGAGAGTGCTTGATCAGTGAGATTAAGCGCGAGTTTTTCCAATAACGTCACGGTAAACCTTGAGATAGGGTTGTTCACCCCACCAGGCGCGATAGCTCTTGAGATGAACGTCCAAGCTGTGCCCCATGGATTGAGCCAGAAAGTCAGGAGGTAAACCCATCTCAAACCCTCTCCTAGCGTATGAATGCCTCAGATCATACGCTTTGAAATTTAGCCGAAGCTGTCGGAATTTCTGACTGATCACCATACCCAGTTGATTATTATTTCTGCCTTCAGTCTTGACTGGTGGCAAGCGCTTCTTAGGCGGCAACACCCAATCAGAACAGGGCACCGGAAAAACAATCCGGTGCCCTGTCTTCGTTTCCTCTGGCACGACCAGGAGCGGCGGGTCATCCTCCATGCGATCGCACTCCACCAAAAAGACCTCATGAGGCCGCAGCCCATACAGCACCAAGGCTAGATAGACCCATTGCCAATCCTCTGGAAATTTCTCCAACGCCAGGGCGATCGCCTCATCAGAAGGGAGCGATCGTGGGGTGATGGACTGCCCCCCAGCGTAGCCTTTCCCTATCTCCCTGATTTCTTCGGAGGGCAACCCGGCAAACTCAGCCAGGCGGGCGTAGGCGAATGAGTAGCCCTGGCGGCTGCGTGTGCCAGGGAGCGATCGAGCTAGGATTGTAAGTCGCAGCAAATCTATTGACAAAGGGCGATCGTGTGGCAGGTGACACAGCTTAAGCCAGTAATCTTTATGCCAAGAGTTGACCTTTACCGGTGTCTTGGGTACCCGTTCCCAATGGTCACGCTCAAACGCGGCGATCCATTCCCCCGAGGTTTGGGGATTTTCCCTCTCAGTTTTTTGCCAATCCGCCCAATTCCACTTGTCACGGATGAGAAGTGACTCGAATTCGAGAGCGATCGCCTTCATCTGACTCAAGCCGGCCACAGTTGCAGGCTTACCAAAGAAAAATTCATGACGCTCCGTTGCACCTGGAGCGCCATTACGAGATGGGAACCGCCCACGAAGCGATAGGCAAGTTTTCCCACTCCGTCTGATTGCCACTTTTGATAATTGGCGGTTTACTTCTGCCAATCGATCATCAAAATTCATCCCCCCAATATCCCCCCAAAAACGCCCCCAATTACCCCTAATTATCACTGAAAAGGTGGGGGAAACTGAGAGCGCTTATTGGCTGAAAGCCTTATGAACGGAGAGAGAGGGATTCGAACCCTCGGTACGACCTAAACCGTACAACAGATTAGCAATCTG
>NZ_JACSWB010000168.1 GCF_016888135.1 Leptolyngbya sp. CCY15150 | reverse complement strand
CTCACCCTCAAGCTGCTGTGGTTTCCGCTGCTCAAATACTGGATTCGACAAGTGGAAACGGGACGGGGCTTGAATCGCCATCAATGCCGCCGTCTAAGCAGGCTCAAACACCACCAACACGGCTATTGGATCCTGGCCATCGACCGCACGCAATGGAAGGGACGCAATCTGTTCATGGTCAGTGTGGTGTGGGGAACTCATGCCTTACCGGTCTATTGGGAATTGTTGGGGCAGCCTGGCAATAGTGACCTGAAAACGCAACAGCGGCTCCTGAAAGCGGCCCTGTCGGTATTTCAATCCTATCGGGTGCTAGTGCTGGGCGACCGGGAATTCCATAGCCCTAAACTGGCGGACTGGTTGGAGCAGCGAGGGGTGTCCTTTGCTCTGAGACAGAAAAAAGCGCTTTATTTCCAAACCCATCCTGACACGGAGTACCACGTGCTCAGAGATCTGGGCTTCAAGCCAGGACAGTCTCGGTTTTATGAAGGCGTTTTGTGCAATAAAGGCGATGGTCTTGGCCCCTTTAACGTAGCTGTCTATTGGAAGCGAACGTACCGTCAAACGGGACCTAGAGAACCGTGGTATATCCTGACTAATTTGCCCACCTTGAAACAAGCGCTAGCGGTCTATCGTTGCCGTTGGGGCATCGAACAGCTCTTCAAAGATTGCAAGACCGGTGGGTATCATCTGGAGGATGCCAAGGTTAATGACACTCGGTTTTTAGCGTTAGTGTTGCTGATCGCCTTGGCCTACAGTTGGGCCACGATGCACGGGCAGCAGATGAAACACCTCAGAGTAGATCAGTACGCTGGACGTATCCAAGAGCACCACGATAAGACGCCTCGCCAGAGTGATTTTAGTCTGGGGCTCTATGGTCAACGATGGATCTATGCCATGGAATTATGGGCCGACTGGGCATTCCAACTGATAGCACTCAAACCCCATAAACGGCTCTATTTTCAGCGTGGGTTTCATGCGCTATCCCTGTTGCAGCAAGACTTCTAGGGACGTTGTCACCCGTTCAG